>JAEWXO010000096.1 GCA_023458875.1 Bacillota bacterium
AGTGTTGTATTATCAAACATAATAGTGTACCTTTCTGTAGATTAATCTTTATATTAAATGATACTCTATTATGTGATTTTTATCAAGTGGTCAAAATGATCTACCCACTATAAACGACGAAAGGCCAGAATTACTGCCGAGAGCGGTGACCGATGGGGAAAATGAGGTATCGTATACATTTTGGTACGATACCTCAAAGCAATTTATTTGATACGGTCATTCCCGGTAGGGGCGGTGAAATCTCCAAGACTTACCAATGCAGACAGCGGCGTGGGACTCCGTGTTGAAAAACGCACATTCAAACGACCGAATAGCCCCAGCACGCAAGGAGTGTGATGAATATGGCCAAAGACGGTACGAACAGAGGCGGCGCTCGTGTCGGCGCGGGTGCAAAAAAGAAGCCTCTCGTCGACAAAATATCAGCTGGTAACCCCGGCGGCAGAACATTGACCGTGATGGAGTTCTCCGACACAGCCGATTTGCAAGGTCAGGCAATGCCTGAACCAAATAAAATACTCGAAGCTGTACAAAAGGACGGCAAGACGCTTGTCGCTGCTGACATTTACAAAAATACGTGGCACTGGCTACATGAGCGCGGCTGTGCGGTGCTCGTCTCCCCACAGCTTTTGGAACGCTATGCCATGAGAGTGGCTCGTTGGATTCAGTGCGAGGAAGCGGTTACCGAATATGGTTTTCTCGCCAAGCATCCCACCACGGGCAATGCCATTCAAAGCCCCTATGTGGCGATGGACCAGAACTACATGAACCAAACCAATCGTTTGTGGATGGAGATATTTCAAATCGTCAAGGAAAACTGTACCGGCGAATATAGCGGTGCCAATCCGCAGGACGATGTGATGGAGCGGCTCTTAACCGCCCGGAAAGGAAAATAACATATGATTACTTATAAAACAGCAGAGAGCGTCTGCGCCGGACACCCGGATAAACTATGCGACCTCATTGCCGACAGCATCCTTGATGCCTGTCTGCGCAAAGATAAATCCTCCCGTGTCGCCTGTGAGGTGATGGCGACCAAGGGTAAAATCATTGTTGCGGGCGAGATCACCTGCGACGGCAAAGTTGATATCCGCTGGGAAGTGCGTGAAGTCCTCCGCGAGGTCGGCTATAATCCGTGGAAGTTTACGGTTTTCGTATTCGTTCATAAGCAGAGCAAGGATATTGATGCCGGAGTGAGCACCGCCCTTGAAGCCCGGAATGGCAGTGAGGAACGCTACGCCTCCCTCGGTGCCGGCGACCAAGGCACCGTTTACGGTTATGCCACCAATGAAACCCGTGAGATGCTTCCGCTGCCGCTGGTGCTGGCGCATCGCATTTGCAAGCGTGTGGACGCTATCCGCAAGGACAAAATCGTAAAAGGCATTCTGCCTGACGGCAAAGAGCAGGTCACGGTTGAATATGAGGACGGCAAACCCAAGCGTGTGAAAAGCATTGTGGTCTCCGTTCAGCATGATAAGGATAAAACGCAGGAGCAGCTATACTCCGATATCAAACAAAATGTGCTCTGGCATTGCTTTGAGGACTTTCCGTTTGATGATAATACAGAAATCCTCATCAACCCCTCCGGCAGATTCGTCGAGGGTGGACCCGCTGCCGACACAGGTCTTACGGGCAGAAAGATGATGGTGGATACCTATGGAGGGCTTGCTCTCCACGGTGGTGGTGCATTCAGCGGTAAAGACCCGACGAAGGTCGACCGAAGCGGCGCTTACATGGCGCGATACATCGCAAAAAACATCGTATGGAGCGACTTGGCTGAAAGATGCGAGGTCGCTCTTTCTTACTTATGCTATCGGAAAGGCTGATCCTGTGGCGGTTGACATCGACGCTTTCGGTACGAGCGCCCTCACCAATGAGGAACTGCGCGAAATCGTGCTGTCCGTGTTTAACCTGCGTCCGGCGGCAATCATCGAAAAACTGCGGCTGCGCAACTCCATCTATGAGGACACTGCTACCTACGGGCACTTCAATTCCTGCCTGTTCCCGTGGGAGGACGGCAGTGCTCATTACAAAGAACTTAGAAAGGCGGCGGAGAAGTATGTTGATAGAAAAGATTCCAACTGAGCGGCTCATCCCCGCCGACTATAACCCCAGAAAAGACCTCAAGCCGGGCGACCCGGAGTATGAAAAGCTGAAACGATCTCTTGAGGAGTTCGGCTATGTCGAACCAGTTATATGGAATAAGACCACCTCTCATGTTGTCGGCGGCCACCAGCGCTTGAAGGTGCTTCTTGATATGGGCATCACCGAGGCCGAGTGCTTGGTGGTCGAGATGGACGCCGAGAAAGAAAAGGCGCTCAATGTTGCGCTCAATAAAATCAGCGGTGACTGGGACAAAGATAAACTGACTCTGCTCATTGCGGATTTGCAGGGTGCGGACTTCGATGTGTCGCTCACTGGCTTCGACCCCGGAGAGATTGATGACCTTTTCAAGGATTCGCTCAAGGATTGTTGCAGTAAAGTTCCGCGATGGAAGAGAAATCCGGGTAAACCCGCAAAAATGAAACCGCTACACCGTTCTACAAAGACCGCAATTTTTCTCGGCTGTTTTTTGAGCGGTTACACACAACAAACGATTGGTCTCAAAAAGACCTGCTTGTCCGCACCATACAGGCGAAAATAGGCGTTCGACAAGGTTCGCGGTTACACAATAAATCAAAAGTGCGATATGGAAGGAATTATTTTACAAAAAGACAGTTTGTCCACTTGTATTAAAACAGTTTGTTCGTTTTTTATGTAGACAGCAAAAAAGCCCGCTGGTTAGCGGACTTTTCGGATAGTGTAGGTTTTTACCATTTTTAACCTACGAATTTGGCGGAGAGGAGGGGATTCGAACCCCTGTGGGATTGCTCCCAAACTGATTTCGAGTCAGCCCCGTTATGACCACTTCGATACCTCTCCATTATATAAAACTATGTACAAACCGCAACATCTCATTGCGGCTGCAACTCAAATATTATAACATAAATATGAAAATAAATCAAGAGTAAAATTAAAAAAATCCAGACCGCCCGAAGGTCATTTACTATTCAGCTACATGTGCAAATTAGGCATATATCTCCAGAGACCAAATACGCGACCGCAAAGCCTGACCGACTCATGCCGGGTCGAAAAACTCTGCAATTGATGAATATAAAAAAGATTTCCACCATATATATTATTATTAAATCACAATAATTGTATTGAGGTGAAATTTTTTGAATGAGAAATCAATTTCTGACTTTCAGGAACGTGCTGTTATTTTAGGGGAATATATAATCGAAAATAAGTCAACAGTACGAGCCACTGCAAAACAATTTGGAATATCAAAATCAACTGTACATAAAGATGTGGCAGAAAGACTTCCGAGAATACAGCCTCAGTTGTATCCTCTGGTAAAAGAAATTCTGGAAAACAATAAAAAAGAAAGACATATACGAGGAGGTATGGCAACAAAAAAGAAATATGAGCAGCTTGCTGTTCTCCATAACAAAAAATGAGATAATGGCTTTATTCTTAAAATACCCATAGTGGCTGTATAGTAACCAATACAGTTACCATTCAGCCACATGTGTATCTGAAGGTGCGGATTGACAGTGAATCCCGTTCGACTCATGCTGAGTCGAAATCCCTGCATAAGCATAATCTCACCTTATATCGAATTAATAGTAATAATTATACAATTAAACAATCACATTATAATAAAAAAATACTTGACATATATGCCTCTATCTGATATAATATTTAAGTGATTTGTCATAATGATACTGGGATATAGCCAAGCGGTAAGGCAACGGACTTTGACTCCGTCACTCGATGGTTCGAATCCATCTATCCCAACTAAATATAATGAAAAAAAGAGACTGAAAATAGACAGTCTCTTTTTTATTTTATTTTTAGAATTTTACTTAGTCTGATTAAATAAGTATTTATAATTTTAACATTACAGTACGAGCTTCCTCAGAGGTGGTGTATATCCTCTTTGAGATTTTTATTGATTAAAATTATCTACAGAAAGATTT
The DNA here is from genome assembly GCA_023458875.1 of Bacillota bacterium. Lineage (GTDB taxonomy): Bacteria > Bacillota > Clostridia > Oscillospirales > Ruminococcaceae > HUN007. The sequence goes on from JAEWXO010000096.1 coordinate 4,020, forward strand.
GAGCCATTCACAAAGTGAAGCAAAAAGGTTATTACACATGATTAAGTACCTCCTTATATATTACCCTTTACCGGGGTTACTGTATTATGTCTGCCTATTAAAATTATCTACAGAAAGATTTTATCCATTCACAAAGTGAAGTAAAAAAGCTATTGCACATATCAAAGTACCTCCGCGTGTATTTCCCTTACTGGGATGACATTATTATAACAGATATATTACAATTTGGCAACAATCAATTAATGGAGCATTTAATGCCAGAAGACTGTTCTTAAAATGACAATATAAGTGATTAAAAATTTTAATTTTAAAATAAAAGAAAAACAAATTTCAATTAAATTTTCGTATTGCAAAATAATCATCCTGATGATATAATATATATGTATAATGTTAATTCAAAGACAGTTTATTTGTACCATCCTGTCTATAAACAAAACTAGGACTATATTTATAATTTACATAAATAATAGTTCCGGCAGACAGCATTATGCGTCTGCCGTTTTTTGATAAAAAATAAAAAAAGAGAGGAGCGTTACTGCGTAATATAATTAAGCGGTAAAAATACTGATGTATATACTGAAAACTGAAGCGTCATTTGACAGTGCACATTTTTTGAACGGATATCAGGGCAAGTGTGGAAATATCCATGGGCATCGCTGGAGAATAATAGCGGCAATATGTGATGATCATCTTGCTGAATGCGGAAATGAAAAAGGAATGGTTGTGGATTTCAAAGATCTGAAAACGGCAATTAAAAATGAAGCAGACGAGCTTGATCATGCTTTGATAATAGAAAAAAACAGTCTGAAACCTGAACTGCTTGATATGCTTTGTGAAAGCGGATTTAAAATAATTTCTCTTGATTTCACACCGACAGCGGAAAATATGTCGAAATATTTTTATGAAAGGCTGAAAAAAAGAGGGTATCGTGTAAAAGACATTACGGTTTATGAGACTCCGAATAATTGTGCTATTTACAGTGAATAAATTAAGCAGGGATTTCGACTCTTTGGAGTCGACCAGGGCTTTCCGGTCGCCCTGGACATTCGGATATGGTTGACTAGTAATGAACAGGAGGAACACAGTTGAAATATAATGTTGCGGAAAAGTTTGTAAGTGTTAATGGGGAAGGGGTATTTGCAGGGCAGCTGGCGGTGTTTATCAGATTTTGCGGATGTAATCTTAATTGTACATATTGTGATACAAGATGGGCAAATGATATGAGGGTGGCATTTGAAGCATTATCTGAGTTTGAGATATATGATTATATAAAATCAACAGGAATAAGAAATGTAATGCTGACGGGCGGAGAGCCGCTTATTCAGAAAAATATAGATGTACTCCTTAATAAACTTGCAATTGACAGATCAATACACGTTGAAATAGAAACGAATGGCAGTATTGACATTTCGGAGTTTATGGATATTGCAAACAGACCGTCATTTACAGTTGATTATAAGCTTCAGGGAAGCGGCATGGAGGACAGAATGTTTTTGCTTAATTTTAATCGTGTATCTTCAAGAGACACTGTAAAATTTGTTGTAGCTGATTTGCAGGACCTGCAAAAAGCAAAAACTGTAATTGAAAAATTTTCACTGATAAAAAAATGTAGTATTTATATTAGCCCCGTATTCGGAAGGATTGATCCGGAAATTATTGTTGATTTTATGAAGGAAAATAATCTGAACCATGTAAATCTTCAGCTTCAGATTCATAAAATAATATGGGGTCCTGATAAAAAGGGAGTGTAGGAATGCCGATAGATACAGAAGCAATTAAAAAGCACATACGTGGTATTATTATAGCATTGGGTGATGACCCTGACAGGGAAGGCCTTGTCGATACGCCAAAGCGTGTTGCAAGGATGTACGAAAAGGTCTTTGAAGGCATGAACTATACAAATGACGAAATAGCACAGATGTTTAATAAAACATTCAGTATAGATTCAGATGATGCAGGACAGGATGTTGTAATAGTAAAAGATATTGAGGTATTCAGCTATTGTGAACACCATCTTGCCCTTATGTATAACATGAAAGTCTCAATAGCATATGTCCCGAAAAATAAGGTTATTGGTATAAGTAAGCTTGCACGAATAGCGGATATGGTTGCAAAAAGGCTTCAACTGCAGGAACGTATCGGTTCAGATATAGCTGAGATAGTAATGAAGGTTACAGGTTCAGAAGATGTTGCAGTACTTATTGAGGGGAACCACAGCTGTATGACGGCCAGAGGAATAAAGAAAACAGCTTCGAAGACATCAACAAGCACTCTCAGAGGACGCTTTAAAACTGACATTAGTCTCCAGAATCAGATATTCAGATAAAAAAGGGGTTATAAATTATATATGAAAGCATTGGTTTTATTCAGTGGCGGAGTAGACAGTACTACATGTCTGGCAATGGCGGTTGAAAAATACGGGAATGATAATGTGATTGCATTGTCGATATTTTACGGACAGAAGCACAAAAAGGAAATAGAGGCGGCAGAAGCTATTGCAAAATATTATAAAGTCGAACACCTGGGACTTGAACTTACAAAAATATTTCAGTACAGTGACTGTTCACTTTTATCAGGCTCTGACAGGGAAATTCCTCTTGAAAGCTATGAAGAACAACTGAAAAAAACAGACGGTTCACCAGTTTCAACATATGTACCTTTCCGTAATGGTTTATTTCTGTCGTCAGCAGCAAGCATTGCACTGTCAAAGGACTGCAGTGTAATTTATTATGGCGCACACGGCGATGATGCTGCCGGAAATGCATATCCTGACTGCAGTACATCTTTTAATGATGCTATCAATAGAGCAATATATGAGGGAAGCGGAGGCCAGCTCAGAGTTGAGGCTCCTTTTGTAAATTTAAATAAAGAAGACGTAGTAAAAAAAGGACTCGAGCTTAATGTTCCGTATGAACTGACATGGAGCTGCTATGCCGGCGAAGAAAAACCATGCGGAAAATGCGGCACCTGCCTTGACAGAAAAAAAGCATTTGACCTAAACGGCATTGGGGACCCTGCCTCCTAAGGTCCAGGGCGACCGGAAAGCCCGGTCGATTCCGCAGAATCGAAATCTCTGCCAATTTTATAACTTAACCGTAATGAATTAATAACAAAAAAGGAAAAATACTCATGAGAACTAAAGAACAAATGAATGACATAACACTTCTGGGAAACAAAAATGTCAAATACCACGATAATTATTCCCCCGAGGTACTTGAAACATTTCTGAACAAACACACGGAAAATGATTATTTTGTAAAGTTTAACTGTCCTGAATTTACAAGCCTCTGCCCTATAACCGGACAACCCGATTTTGCAACAATATATATTTCATATATCCCTGATGTCAAAATGGTTGAGAGCAAATCTCTGAAACTATACCTTTTCAGCTTCAGAAACCACGGGGATTTTCATGAGGACTGTGTAAATATCATAATGAAGGATCTTATAAAATTGATGGATCCGAGATATATCGAAGTATGGGGAAAGTTCACTCCAAGAGGCGGAATATCAATAGACCCTTACTGTAATTACGGCAAACCTCAGACAAAGTGGGAAGACTTCGCATTTAACCGCCTCCTCAACCATGATATGTACCCTGAAAAAATTGATAACAGATAAATTCAGAATTTACTGTTCATCCATATGTCCGAAGGTTCAACTCATCGGATCCCGGCCATCGTCGCTTGAATCATTCATAAGTATAAGGTTGAGATGTATACCCGAAGGTTAGAGGCGCGACCGGAAAACCCGGTCGACTCGTGCTGAGTCGAAATCCCTGCTTAATAAATAACAGTAGTGGTTGAATCGTAACAATAGTAATATAAATAAAGTAAATCCCCCGCCTAACAGGCAGGGGATTTACGTATATACATATAACTACTTTGCTTTGAATAACCCTCTTAATAAATTGTAGAAATGAGGCTGAACGCTTGAATCACCGTGTCCGCCCATTGATACATTATGATAAAGATGATCCACACCGTTCTGTTTAAGGAATCTGCTGTATGCTGCTGGCTGGTCATAAACTACAGTGTCATTTCCACCGCATGTCAGCAGGATAAGATATGGCATATCATATTTAGGCTTAAGTTCGTTTTCCTTAAGCTGTCCAGGGTGTGATGCGAGACTTGCACCAGGAGTAAGTCCAGGGGCTGCACATGCAGAACCTACATATCCGAAAAGGTCACTGCGTGTCATGCCGATAAACAAGGACTCACGTCCTCCCATTGAAAATCCTGTAATAGCTGTATTTGTTCTTCCTTTCTTAATTGAAAAGTTGTTCTCGATATAAGGCATAAGATCCGTTACAAGATCGTTAATGAAGTTATCGTATGCGAGTGAATTTGTAAGATCCATTCCTGAACATTTTTCCTGAGTTTTGCTTGTGAAGATATACGGGAATACAACGATCATTTTTTCTGCTTCGCCTGATGCTATGAGATTTCCGAGAATATTCTGAACTTTTCCCATATTCATAAGAGAATCTTCATCCTCCCAGTAACCGTGCATTGCATAAAGAACAGGGTATTTTTCGTTTTGATTGTATCCCGGAGGGAGAAGTACATTTACATTTGTCATACGTCCGCGTGTAGTTGAATTATATGAATATTTCTTGAGGTTTCCGTAGTCGACACCGTTTTTCTTGTCTGTTATGCCTGATGCAGCGTATTCGGTTATTTTGCTGTTGAAATTTTTCATATATTCCGCAGGAGTAATCAAAATAGAAGGGTTTTCATCGTCCGGAGGTGTTACAGGTCCTGACGGATCCTTTTCAAATTCTTCTATAATTCCAAGGAGGTATCTCTGAAGCATGATCAGATCGGTGCTGTTTACAACCTTGTTCTGGTCAACGTCAGCAGCAGTAGCTGCGTCTTTGCTGTCAAAATCTGTAAGTACACCTGCCTTTGCAAAGCAGAGGTCAGCAACGTTTATTTTGCCGTCAAGGTTTACATCTCCGATAATTAATGTGTTTTCAGAAGGAACGTTTACTGATGTTCCTGAAGCAGCAGCAAGTATTTCATCGACATAAAAATCGCCAAGAGCTGATGATGTTTCTATAACAAGCGATACGTCTGAGGCACCGGAAGGAATCAAATAATCCTTTGCAGAAAGCTGAACGAATTTTCCGTCTGATGATGACTTTTTATCCATGTGTTCATACTGCGTTTTGCCGCTTGCATCGTTATACTGAAGAGTCATGATAAACTCAGCTTCGGTTCCGTCCGCATAAGCAACATCAGCACTGAAGGTATATGACTGACCAGGCTTGAATGTTGCGGAACCAAGTGACTTCTGTACGCCGTTCCATTCAGAGGTTCTGCCTGAAACAAGAAGTGACTTTGAACCGGCAGATGCGGCTTTACTGCTGATTACCATATCAACAGGGCCTCTTTGTGTCCATGTGCCCTCTGATGATTCAAAATTGTCATGGAATAATTCAGTTAATGCTTCTGCAGCTTTAATATTTCCAAGAGGCATTGCTGAAAGCATTCCACAGGATAATGCCATGGATGTTATGGCTGCAAGTAGTCTCTTTTTATTCATACTCATATCAAATCCTTTACTAAATATTTTTTTATAATCTATAAAAATCCGATTGATATATTAATTATATCATTTTAATACTATAAAATCAACTAAAATTTTGCATAATGTTAATATTTTTCTTGATTTTTATATAATTGTAATATATACAGTATTTTCCCCTAAGGTCAGTGGTTCGACCGGAATGCTTTACCGATTCGTGCAAAATCGGAATCCCTGCCTCTCTATACACCAAAAATTCGTCTGAACTTTTAATTTCAGACGAATTTAATATATATATTTTATCTTCCGAACTCAGAAAGAACAAGTCCTTTATTCTTCTCAAGAGCCCATCTTATATTCCATTCACTGGTGAACAACAAAAGATAATTATCATGAAAATCCTGTACTATTTTTGTATCGCTTGTAATAGTAAGTGATTTCAGATCAAGATCTTCAGGATTGTCTATCCATCTTATATATTCATAGGAAAGATTTTCACGTCTGATATCAACAGTGTATTCGTTTTTAAGTCTGTATTCCAGTACTTCGAACTGAAGCATTCCGACAACGCCGACGATTACTTCCTCATATCCTGTATAAGGTTCTGTAAATATCTGTATAGCGCCTTCCTGAACTATCTGGTTTATACCTTTAAGAAACTGTTTTCTCTTGAATGTATCTGTACACGATACCTTTGCAAAATGTTCGGGTGCAAAGGTTGGAATTCCTGAATATTCAAATTTTTTGCCCGGTACTGAAATTGTATCTCCAATAGAGAAAATACCCGGATCAAATACAC
>JAEWXO010000097.1 GCA_023458875.1 Bacillota bacterium
TACATCTGGAGCAATGTAAGGATGTCGCCTGCATTTTCCTTCTTGTATTCCTTAACTGTTGTGTTTGCCTTCTGTGGTGATCTCTTATATCCTTCTGAATCAGGATCGCCCGGCTTCCAGTCAACAAGTTCAAAATATCTTGTATCAATATCAAGCCATGCAACAAGACATGAATATCCGAATTTATCATTGTCTGTAACTTTAACCTGGAATGTAAATTCTTCGCCTGCCTTAGCCTTTATAAGCTTATCAACTGATACTGTCGGTCCGTTCTGGTTACCCTCTATATCAGGTCTTCCGCTTGAAGGATTTTCAGGTGTAATATCTCCGGTTGATGGTGTTGTTACTTTTGAAGTAGCTGTTGTTGTCTGGCTTTCCTTTGTAGTTTCAGCAACGTCACCTATTATAAGTTTACCTGCTACACATACAAGCTTGCTTGGATCTACAATCTTCTGTCCGTCATCACCAAGACTTGAAGCATTAAGATTTGTCAGAACTACATCATATACTCCGGCTTTTGTACCAGCAGGGATAACAATATCAATTTCTGCAAATTCTCCATCACCTGTTGGAATATTACGTCCGTTGCTGCTCAGGAACTGCATTCCGTTATTTGACTTGGATGCTGTCCATGTTCCGTCAAAGTCACTTGCGTAGAATGAAGATTTAAATCCTTCTGTTCCATTACCTACTGTAAAGTCACCCTGGAATGAACTGATACCGAATGTGTTATTTTCAATGTTAAGCTTAATTGTAGCTGTTGTTGCACCTTCTGCAACCTTTACATCCTGGAATACAAATCTCATTGCATCCTTGTTTATATTAGAAGTTGTTGTGTTTCCTGTAGTTGTCTTTGTAGTTGTAACCTTTGTGACGTCTGAACCGCCTGTTACTGTAATTGTTCCTGCTACACATGCAAGCTTGCTTGCACTTACAATCTTCTGTCCGTCATCACCAAGTGAAGATGCAGAAAGTGATGTAAATAATATTTCATATGTGCCGTTTGGTGTATTTGCAGGAACTGTAACGTCGATTTCTGCAATGTTTCCGTTACCTGTATTGATATTGCGTCCGTTGCTTGTCAGGAACTGAATTCCGTTATTTGACTTGGATGCTGTCCATGTTCCGTCAAAGTCACCTGCATAGAATGTAGTCTTGAATCCTTCTGTTCCGTCACCTATTAATAGATCGCCCTGGAATGAACTGATTCCGAATGTGTTGTTCTTAACGTCTAACATTACTGTGCCGGTCTGTCCTGCTTTGATTGTAGCATCGCCAAATACAAATTGCATCGCATCGCTGTCTGGCTTAACAGTTGTTCCTGTAGTTGTTTTTGTAGTTGTAACCTTTGTGACATCTGAACCGCCTGTTACTGTAATTGTTCCTGCTACACATGTAAGCTTGCTTGAATCTACAATCGCCTGTCCGTCAGCACCAAGTGAAGATGCAGAAAGTGATGTAAATAATATTTCATATGTGCCGTTTGGTGTATTTGCAGGAACCACCACGTCGATTTCAGCAATGTTTCCGTCACCTGTTTTGATATTACGTCCGTTGCTTGTCAAGAACTGGATTCCGCTGTTTGACTTCGATGCTGTCCATGTACCGTCAAAATCACCTGCATAGAATGTTGTCTTGAATCCTTCTGTTCCGTCACCTATTAAAAGATCGCCCTGGAATGAACTGATTCCGAATGTGTTGTTCTTAAGGTCTAACATTACTGTACCGGTCTGTCCTGCTTTGATTGTAGCATCACTGAATACGAACTGCATTGCATCCGCATCCGGTATAGTTGAACCGCCCTTTACGGTAATAGTTCCCTTCTGGCCTGTACCTGCTACAACAGTTTCAGACTTTGTAGCTGCTTCTGTTGATGAAATGCTGATAGGATATGCACCGCTTGCTGTTGCAGCTGCCTTGAATTCAAGATTGATTGCAGTACCTGTAGCTTTTGAATCAGCGTATGGATTTGCTACTGCTACTAATTTCTTTCCGTCTTCTGAGGCTTCAATATCCCACTTACCATCAGCTGACTTTGCTGAAACAAACTTCAGAGCTGATGTGTTGTATGAAAGATCAACTGTAAATCCTGCAACTCCAGGGTTTCCAATAATATCAAGTGATGTTTTAACTGTTTCTCCGGCATTGCACTGTGCATCCTTGATTGCTACTGCAAATCCGTCTGTTGAAGGATTCTGTGTAGTAGTTTTTGTTGTTTGTGTAGTAGTTCTTGTTGTTTCAGTAGTAGTAGAACCGCCTGCTACTTTAACCATACCGTCAATGTATGTCGGTGTCGGTACAGCTACAACCTTATCATCGCCTACACGGTTCTGCATTGCATTTCCGTCTGCTTCTTCGTCAAAACCGATTGTATAGTTTCCTGCCGGTACGTCATCCTTTACTCTGAGTGTTACTGTAGCATATACATTATCACCTTTGAAATTCTGTGCACTCTGGTCAAAATACATCTGTAACAAAGTTACTGTGTTTTTTGAGCCAGGCTTTATATACTCTTTGTTTGTGGTATTGGCTTTCTGAGGAGATCTCTTGTATGTACTTGAAGTAGGATCACCCGGTTGCCAGTCAACAACTTCAAAATATCTTGTATCAATATCAAGCCATGCAACCAGACATGAATATCCATCCGCGTTGTCTGTAACGTCTACTGTAAATGTGAACTCTTCACCTGGATTTGCTACTAAGTTTTTGGAAATTGATACAGTAGCCCCGGCTTCTGCTGCTTGTACTACTGAAGACTGATAAAACGGCAAATTACCAACAGTACCTGCCATCATAGCTACAGCTAATGTACTAGCGACTATTTTCTTTAACTTTCTTGACACTTCTTAACACCCTCCATTAATTTTTTTTCAAACCCTGACATATAAAAGTGATAGACCTGACGGGACTTTCAAGCGGCTACATGCTGCAGCTATATATTTTGCCCGTCATGTATATTTCCGGTTTTACTGCGGCATGGGACGTTTAATCTGATGTCTTTGACAGCATCATGCCTTAACTTTCCAAGCCAATCATCAACGTAAAATCGGCACTTTTATTCATTTTACATTTTAAAGTTTACGGCATTATCAGATTATGTAATTCAGTTACCAGTATAACCTTGCACTATTGTCAGTTTTTGAATCATGTTTTAATACATCGTTAAATGACTTAAACACTCTGCGATTTGTTTTACGATGTTTCTTTGATTTGTCAAGTAAAAAACTCAACAAAAACTTAAAGAATAAGCTTAATATTATTATACATCATGCTAACTTAAAAGTATAGTATATTTTATAAATATTCTCACAAAAAGTTGCACAATAAATACAGCAAAGGTTTTGATAATTGGCATAAATATTGTATTAATTAAAGCAACCAAGCGTTACATGAGCCCTTTTTCGTGTTTTCAAAACTACATTTTACAGTTCAGGTAACGAATAAAAATGCTTTTTTATCCCAATCATGCATCTAAGATCTGCTGTATTTTTTTTAATAATATTTGTTGCTAACGAAAACAATATTGATAATTACAATATCATTATGTTTTATTATATCATACTCATTTATTAAAATCAAGATTTCTATACAAAATCTTCAATAAGATTATGAATATGAATTAATATTTGTATCACTTTACTATATATGTTGACATTTTATTAGTAATAATAATGAAACTTTTTCTTGACATCATTTTTATATAAATATGTTAGTTTATTGTATTTTATAACCTGCCTTATTAAGCCTGATTTTTAAGTTGATAATAACTAAATTATATGCTATAATTTATCTATGCTGATTATTTATTTTTAATAAAACTGGAGGATATCTGTATAATGAATTACAAAGAAAATTTTATCCGCTTTATGACTGAGTGCGGGGTTCTTACATTCGGAGATTTTACATTAAAAAGTGGAAGAAAGGCTCCGTATTTTGTAAACACCGGAAACTATAAGACCGGTATGCAGCTTGCAAAGCTCGGCGAATTCTATGCAGAATGCATAAAGGAAAATAATATTCAGGCCGATACATTATTCGGACCTGCATACAAGGGAATTCCCCTGGCTGTATCATGCAGTGTTGCACTGTTCAACAAATATCAGATAGATGTAAACTACTGTTTTGACCGTAAAGAAGCAAAGGATCACGGTGAGGGCGGAGTAATTGTCGGCAAACAGCTTACAGACGGAGAAAAGGTTGTTATTATTGAGGATGTTATAACTGCCGGAACTGCAATAAGACAGGTTATCCCTGTTCTCAGACAGAATGCAGACGTAGATATAACTGCTATGGTTATTTCCGTAGACAGAATGGAAAAAGGCCAGGGAGAGCTTTCAGCCGTTGAGGAAGTAAAAAAAGAATTCAATATAAATGTATATCCTATAGTAACAATAAACGATATTATTGATGCAATCAGAAACGGTGTAATAGAAGGCAGAGAATATCTTGACAAAATGCTTGAATACCGCAGCACATACGGAGTCTGATTTTTCAAAAACATTATCGCCGGAAGATGTCTTTTCATTTTCCGGCGATATTTTTTTATGAGCCTGTTCCGTTGTATGAGGTTGCGCCCTTCATCCATACCTTATAGCTTATGTAAAAGAAAATACATCCGATAAGCGGCGAAAGCCATGAAAGCAGCGGAACATTATCAGGTCTCAGAATAACAAGGCCCGGATAATACGCTATAAACCCAATAGGAATGATAAAAGTAAAAATAAATCTGAAAACAGGGCTGAATATTGAAACCGGATATTTTGCATATTCTCTGAATCTGGACGACATAACCATAATGTATCCCGAATTTATTATTTTGAAGCATGTCGATGCGGCCAGATTCATAATAGAAATCATAAACAGTGATGCTGTAATCAGAAAAAATACTGTTTTTAAAATTACAAGAGGAGTTGTATGAATCCCTATTCTGTTCCATGAATATATAAGCGTACCGATTCCAAAGGCAAACTGACCAAGACCTTTTATGTCAAAAACCTCTGACATATAGTAAAAGAAAAGATTTATAGGTCTGAAACAGTATTTTATAAAATCACCTGAGTAAACATACATTCTTAAATTCCAGTTGTTATCAAAAAGACATTGTACGGGAGTCAGAGCAATTAACGAAAATCCGTATAAAAAAAGCATCTCATTATAATTCCACCCCATTATCGAAGGAAAATTTTTAAAAATTACCCAGAATGAAATAAAGCCTGCTATATTGGTAAATATCATTCCTATAGTGGATATTATAAAATCAGAACGATAGCTCATTTTACTTTTTAAATCCTGAGCTAATATTTTTCCATAGATTTTTAAATAAAATCCTATAGTTTTCTTTTCCATGCTAACCTCCATTGATTGTAATTACTTTAAGTGACTTTTTCCAGAACAGACTGCTTATAAGAACAGCGGCAGCTGCCCATAAAGCCTGTATAAGTATCATTTTAAGTACTTCTCCGACAGGCATTTCACCCTTTGTAAGAATTGTAAGAGGAGCATTATAAATAGACTGGAAGGGCAGATACAATACTATTGTTTTAAAAGGCTCAGGGAAAAATGTAATAGGAATAGTTGCACCCGAAAGAAGCAGAACTATTACCTCCTTCATGATATTTATTCCCCATATTGATTCCGTATAAAGGCATACCGTACCTATAAAAAAGTCTATACTGAAATTTATTATTACAGCAAATACAACAGAAATCAGGAAAAACAGAATATTTACTCCTAAATGAATTGCCCCGTCTGTAAGAAAATATACTACAATGAACGTAGGAATAAACGTCATTATAAATGTCATTATAACACTCCCGAAAGTCGCCCAGAACATAAAAGGCATATATTTCACAGGCTTTATAATATCAATAATTATTTTACCCGACTGAATATCACGTCCTATCTGCCATACAAGATACATTTCAATAAAACCGAAAAGTGATGTTGCAAGAACAAGATATATAAGCGTATCGGAAAATTTCATTCCGTTTACCGACTCTGTCTCAACTGAAGCATATATTGCCTTCCAGAGATAGTATGCAATAATAATATAAACAAAGTTTCCTGCAATAATTACAAGTGATCCCAGACGAAACTGCAAGGCTTCAATAATTCCGGCACGTGTAAGGGTAAGATATTTTTTTATATTCATTTTAAACACCACCTTCGTAAATCTTCTTTATTACATCCTCTGTTGAGATTTCCTCAAGCTTCATATCTTTTATGGTGCGTTTATTCTGAATAAAATTAAGAACATCCATAACTGCAAGCTTGTCCTCACTAACGAGAATACTTATCCATTCGTTATCGACAGACACGGCAGGATTTTTATCACCCGGAAATTTTTCAGACAGCTCTGCTGAAATTTTCTGCGAAATTTCCTTCAGTGTTTTTTCATCACGGTCAGGGCTTTCGTCAAGTATTATTTTCAGGGTCCTGTAGGAACCGAAAAATTTCTTGAGATGATCTATGTCATTATCATAGAGCATATTTCCCTTATCAATAATTACGACACGCTGGCAGAGTGCATCTACATCGCCCATATCATGAGTTGTAAGGATAACTGTCGTGTTTTTTTCACGGTTAAGTGCCCGGATAAGTATCCTTATCTTGCTTTTCATTGAGACATCCAGACCTATAGTAGGTTCATCGAGGAAAACTACTTTCGGATTGTGCAGAAATGCCGCCAGAATATCGCTTAATGTCCTCTGGCCAAGTGACATCTGACGTACAGGCTTGTGAAGAATCTCCTCAATATCAACAAGGGACCTGTAAAAATCCATCATTTTATTGTAATCAGAATCCTCTATCTGATAAATATCCTTAAGAATCTTAAACGACTCTATAAGAGGAAGCGACCACCACAGCTGAGAACGCTGACCGAATACAACACCTATTTCCTGAGCGTTTTTTGTACGGTTTTTATACGGAACATTACCGTTTACAATTATATTTCCTGACGTCGGTTCAAGCACTCCGGTCATCATTTTTATTGTCGTTGATTTTCCTGCACCGTTCGGTCCGAGATAACCGACTATCTCACCTTTGCCTATCTCTATGGATATATCGCTTACAGCGTTTACAATATTGTAATTTCTTGAAAACAGATCCTTTATACTCCCCGATAATCCTTCACGTCTGTTCAGTACCTTGAATTCTTTTGTTACGTTTTTCATTTCTATTATTTTATCCATTATTTTACCCTCTTTTATTTTTTTATTATTTTAACACATAATATCGAATGTTGCAATAAAAAATTTTGATATCAGCTTAACATAAAGCTGATATCAATTTTTTTAATATGCAATTTTTTTAATATTTTCATCATCACAGAATGTTGTGGAATTATATAAAAACAGCACCTGTGAATAATCGCTTACATTTACACGTTCTTTATAATCCTTTACATATCTCATATCGAGAACAGTGATCTGATTGTAGTGCTGTGTAAGAAAAGGAATAAATGAATTTCCGTATGAATCCTTGAATATAAGTATTTTTTTGTCGCTTTCGAGATTAGTCTTTATAACTACTTCAGGCTGATTGACTCCGAGGTATGTTGAATACTTATCCTTACCTTTCAGATAATCTCTGAAATATATATCATCATATTCCTTTTTCTCAATCCCGTTGTCTACAGTACATGACACGACTGTATCACCGTCATTATATGTATATATATCAATAGTATCAGACTGTATTTTATCATACAGTGTTTTGGAATAAAATGTTCCTAAAAAATCGTTGCTTGCATGCTCAATATTATATTTACTGTATGCAATAAACGTAAATCCAAGCTTCTGAATAGCTACACTGTATGCATAATAAGCACCAAGTGCTGTCCAGTGATGATCTGTCCTGTAATAAATATAATCATCCTTCATTGCATAAAGCAGATCATATATATCTACCGCTGATACTTTTGTATCAAGGTTTTTATATATATAATTTATTATTTCATGCTGGTTAAGCTGCGGCGTATTTTCAGGAAGTGTTTCTGAGTATATTCCGGCAGATGTAGGCGCAACCATAACAAATACAGGAACATTGTTTGATAAGGCAAAATCATTTATTGCACTTACGGATTTATCAACTACTGAATAATCAGGCTGTGGAATTTTCTCAAGCATGCGGCTGTCGGTTATATAGACATCATTGAGATTTGTTTTTCCAAGAATAAGCTCCATATCTATCTTTGATGATATCCAGTTTATTCTTCCGGTAAAATGATCAGCTACATAGCTTTCAGACTGGCTCATAAATGACCTGTCAAACCAGTTTTCAAAAGAAAATGACGGTTTCCCCTGAAGAGTTCTGTTTTCCGTTTCAGAAAATGTTTTTTTCTTTGAGAAGGTTGTGATAAGCGGAAATATAATTATGATTATAAGGAACAGCAGAGTTGATATTCTTTTTTGTTTGTTTTTCATTTTCTACCTCCCCTTAAAATCTGAAGTACAGAAACGGATTATATGTTGCATCAACCAGGTAGCATGTACACATAAGAATAAGAATTACATGTGTTATTGATACTCCATAATAATATGGATTTCTCAGGTTTTTTATATTTTCTATTCTGCGCGTGAAATTACTCCATACATCAGTTGAGGCAAATATACAGAGGACAAACACTATTGCATATGATTTCAGCTGATACAGAGAATAACTATCAATAAAATCATGACCTGCAAACATTGCCTTTAAATAACTGATTGCTTTTGGCATTGTTTCAACATCAAAAAACACCCATCCGATAACAACGAGAATAAATGTATATGCAGTGCTTACAAACGGCGGCAGCTTTTCAAGAATTTTTCCTAATCCGAGACGCTCAATTATTATAAGTGCTCCGTAAAAAAGCCCCCAGAATATGAAATTCATACTTGCACCATGCCAGAGTCCCGTCAGGAACCAGACTATTATAAGGTTTCTGTATGTCTTGTATTTTCCGTTTCTGTTTCCTCCCAAAGGTATATAGACATATGATCTGAACCATGAACCAAGGGTGATATGCCATCTTCTCCAGAACTCGGATATGCTCTTTGACTGATATGGATGATCAAAGTTCCCTGGGAAATTAAACCCGAACATCTTTCCTAAACCAACCGCCATATCGGAATATCCTGAAAAGTCAAAATAAATCTGAAACGTAAATGCAAGTATTCCGATCCATGCTGTAACAACAGATAACTGCGAATAATCCATTGCTTTTATTTCGGTCCACAGCATTCCTATATTGTTTGCAAGAAGAACCTTCTTTGACAATCCTTTTACAAAATATCCTACGCCTTCTCCGACAATATCAGCGTTGACCTTACGTGTATTTATTTCATTTTCTACCTCTTCATACCTTACAATAGGTCCTGCTACAAGCTGAGGGAAAAGTGAAACATATGTAACATAGTTGAGGAAATTTTTCTGAACCTTTACCTTTTTCAGATAAACATCGATCGTGTACGACATACTCTGAAAAGTATAGAATGAAATTCCTATCGGTAAAGGAAGGTCAGGTTCATTAAAATCTGTTTTCAGGCATGTATTTATTATGCGTACAATGAATCCGCTGTATTTGAAAAAAACAAGAAATCCAAGATCAACAACCATAGACAATATAAGGGGCCTTCTCTGTCTTTTTCTGCTCTTGTTTTTCCCTATGATTATGCCTGCATAGTAGTCAACAAAAGACGATATTATCATTATGACAATATATACAGGCTCTCCCCATGCATAAAATATAAGACCTGAAATAAGCAGAATAAGATTTTTCACCTTTGGAGGTGAAATCATATAAGTGATCAGTACAATAGGAAGAAAATAATACATGAATGTGAGACTAGAAAATACCATTTGTTCACCAGTTTTCCTTTCTTAACTTTTCCATCACCTCTTCAAGTTCACTTTTTGAAATCATAGTATTAATAATTTCAAGCATCCCGGTAGTCGAAAGCTTTTCGGGAAGTTTTAACTTATGAAGAAGTTTTTTTCTGAGTAATGAGCTGTCCGGTGCTCCGGTAAGACCAAGCTCATATATATCAGTGCGGGTTATAGGCTCTCTTTTTTCCGGAATATCAGAGCTGCCGAATATAACTCCTGATTTTTTGAATGACTCAATAATTATATTTTTATCAATTCCCTCCACGCCAAGTTTACCCTCACAGGACGGCTTTTCTTTTCTTTTTTCCTTTCCGAAAATGTCAGGAATATATACATTTGTTATCTTATCAGACGGAACCGAGCCTTTAAGATATCCCCTTATTTTAAATCCCGCGCTGTCTGAATCAGTCAGAATAATTATCCCCCTGTTTCTTGCATAAAAACGTATAAGCTCAAGCTTTTCCTTATCCTTGAATATGCCGTAACCATTTGTGGTGATTATTATACCGTCAATAATTGACGAAAGCTTTATCTTATCATATTTTCCTTCTACTATTATTGCCTGATCTATTTTAAGCAAGTTATCTGCCCCCATTTCTCTGCATAAGCATCTGAGCAATAGCCTTTTCTATTATAATTTTCTGGTCAAGCCTTGTAGACTTGCATTCAAGATCTGCCTTACATAAAATATCGAGACATTTTCTGAGATGAGCTGTCAATATTTTTCTTGCATCCCTGAAAGCATTTCTTACTACAAATTCTCTTCCTCTGTATAGAAAATCTGATGTAACATCAGCTTCTCTGATTGATGCATCTATTGCTGTTCTTGCTCTGTACAGGTCAATAAATGCCGAAGAAATCGCTGAGAGAATCACAACTCCCTCTGTACGCTCCTGTATAAGCTCATCAAGTATGCGAAAAGCAGCAGATGAATTGAATGATACGACAGCAGATGCAAGTGCAAAGGCATTTGTATCAAGCTGTACAGTTACCATCTTATCTATCATATCCCTTGTTATCTGCCCGCCATTTGCATATGAACAGAGCTTGTCCGTTTCATTATCAATGGCAAGGGTATTTCCAAGACACAGCTGAGCTATATATTCCGCATCATCACGGCTTATTGATGAACCTTTTTCAAGAACCCTCTGAGTAATATATTTATAAAGCTCTGCAGGCTTCCTTAACTCTGCTTCAACAACAGCTCCGTATTTCTGCGAAGCATCTATAATTTTTTTGTTTTTTGCTCCCGGTACTTTTTTACCGTTTTTTATATCAAACCCTGTTATAGTTATGAGTATAACTGTTTTTTCAGGTATATTTTCAAATATTTTTATAAGGCTTTTTAAATCGTCCGCATTAAAATCATCTGCATTCAGATCATTTATTTCTATAAAATTGTAATCTGCAAACATCGGATACATTTCTGTGAGATCCGCAAATGCGCTTATATCAAATGCTTTTCCATCCAGTCTGCTGTAATCAGAAGAAGAAAACGAACTCCCAAGTACTTTTTTCTTTACGGATACTGCAAGCCTTTCCACTGTTCCTGTATCTCTTCCGTATATATAATAAATATGCTTTATTTCCTTGTTTTTTATATCAGACTCAAAATCGGAAATCGTAAAAACACCCACACATATCACTCCGTTTCATTCCAGACTGTAAATATCAGCATTTCCACTTCTGTCTGCTATGACTGCTGTATTTGTATCTGTATAAATATTTTCACACCCGCTGAATGTAATCCGGTCAACGCTGCACTTTATCTGAGATTTACCGTAAATAACCGTAAGACCTCCGTCATCATCAAAAACAACAGAATAATCATTATACTTATACTGAAGATTTTCTGTATATATAAATTCCGGAATACATCCGCACACCTTAAGTCCGTCATATATGTATGTATTGTACGGAACATATACATGCTTTATATTGTCAAATGACAGCTGCAGATCGTATGCTGACATACTCTGGTACTGATTTTTTATAAATGTAATTGAATTTATATTGTGTATTCCGTAACGGTTAAGTATTTTTGACGTGTACTCGGCGCTTTTTGCTCCGCCGGTCAGATCTATTATATCGGAATTACCGTTATGTTCAATAATAACTGATGCCGCTCTTTGTGTTCCGGTCCGGTATACTGATATTATGTCTCTGTTAAGATATCTGTATAAAACCGAGGATATACAGAGAACAACACATGATATAAAAATTGACAAAGCTGTATAATTTCCTTTTCTGAATTTCAGCGATGAAAAAGCTACAAATGCCGAAAGTAAGATTACCGTTACCGGAAGATATCCTGGGCCAAGCGAAATATTCGTAAAAGGAACCGACGAAACATATTCGGAAATTTTAATAATAAAACTGCTTCCCAATCCGCCTGCCATCAATGCCGGATATGCAATAATATCGGCACCCCCTGTAACTGCCACTGCAAATCCACAGAACAGAACAAATACACAGACAGGTATTACAAGTATATTCGAAAGAGGTGCAACAAGCGATGTCTCATCAAAATATGCAACGGAAAACGGAAATACCAAAACGGAGACACAGAGCATTACGGCAAGCTTTTTCTTAAGTCCCTGTAAAAAGCCGTAATCCTTCATATCCTTTGTAACAAACGGTGCAAAAACTCCTATTCCGAATGTTCCGGCAACCGACAGTATAAACGATGAATTTTTTATAAGATAGGGTGCCGGCAGGGTAAGCACAAAAAATGCAATACACAGTGAATTCAGCGTATCCGTCTGCCTGTTGAAAATTACAGCACCGTAAATAAGCGTAAGCATTATTGCCGCCCTTATTACCGATATTGACATTCCTGTAAAAATTACAAACAGTACAATGCTTATCTCAATAAGTATAAATTTATAAAGCCCGGATATTCTGATTTTTTTTATCATTGCTGCAATCACAGATGTAACAAGGACAAGATGCATCCCTGAAACAGCCATTGCGTGACCTATTCCGCATCTGAAAAGAGAAGTCTTTACATCGTCCCCAAGCCCGCTTTTATCACCGAAAAGCATAGCTGTAACAACGGCACCATTTTCATCCGGCAAAACAAAGTTTATTTTATTATTGATTTTATCCCTGTAGCTGAGTACTGTCCGTCTTAACGAAAACCCCTGATTTCTTTTTATTGTTATATCATATGTTTTTTCCGTCTGAAGAAAAAACCCCGAAGACTCGTAATAATCCTTCTGGGCAAACAGGAACGTGTTTTCAAACTGTGACATTATGCATGAAAATTCCAGTCTGTCCTGGTAATTGCAGTCCAGGGTATCCCCGTAATAAATTATATCGGCTTTAGTATGTGAATTTATTTTACCTGAAAACTTATACAGTGACTTATCATTTGAATAATTTTTTATATCACTTACAGTACCGCTGTAAAATACATTCTGCCCGTTATATTTTACGATGTTCATGTATACGTGCTTATTGTAAAGGTTATAAATCTCAAAACCGGAAATGAAAACAACAGCACATATAATAAAATGAACTGCCTTCATTCTGAGGATATAACACACAGCAGCAAATGCCAGTATTATTCCAGAAATAATCAGTATCTGCCCTTTGAAGTTAAAAAACGAAGCGAAAAACAATCCCAAAATATAAGATAACCCTATATAAACCATTTTTCGCTTCATATATGTATAGTCCCTCTCACAAAAGTCCTATGGTTTTACTTAAAAAACAAAGGAAGTTTTTCAATAAAAATAATGTCATCCCTGTCTGCAGCATCACCCTCAGCAAGAACAGCACATTTTCCACATACACTTCCTCCTGCTTTTTTTACAAGCTGCTCCATTGCCATAACTGATTCTCCTGTACTTATTACATCGTCAACAATAAGTATTGATTTGCCTTTAAGCATCCCGGCCTTTTCGTCTCCGAGATACAGAATCTGTTCTTTTGCAGTTGTAATTGACTTTACTTCTGCACTGATTGAGTCAGTCATATAAAGCTTTACTGATTTTCTTGCAACAACATAGGTTTTTCCTGTCTGTCTTGCCATTTCATATGCAAGCGGTATTCCCTTAGCCTCTGATGTAAGTATAATATCAAAGTCAGGTATTTTTTTTACAAGCTCCTCTGCACATTTTACGGTAAGCTCCACATCTGAAAACATAATAAATGCTGCTATATCAATTTTATCGTTTATAGGATATCTTTTGAGTTCTCTTGTAAGACCTGCAATTTTTAAAGTATATGTATCATTCATAATCACTTAATCTCCCTGCTCCGGGCTCCAGCCAAGCTGTTTTCCTGCAATAACATGAAAATGAAGATGTTTTACAGTCTGACCTGCATCATCGCCGTTATTTGTTATTACCCTGAATCCGTTATCGAGCTTCATTTTCTTTGCAAGCTTTGCTATAACTTCAAAAATATGACCTATAACAGCTGAATTTTCAGCAGTCAGCGCCGCTGCACCGGAAATATGTTCTTTTGGAATTACGAGAAAATGCACAGGTGCTATAGGTGATATATCGTAAAATGCGTAAACAAGCTCATCTTCGTAAACTTTTTTACTCGGAATTTCTCCGGCTATAATTTTGCAGAACAAACAATCCATATTTTTCTTCCTTTCTGTATAACTGACCACAGCTTTTTTATTATTCCGTATTTGTACCCAAAGGCAGAGGCAAACCGGAAAGCCCTGTAAAGGATATGCCTTTATTTCAGACTTTTATTATTCTTTATGGCTTTTGTACCCGAAGTTTAAAGGTGCGACTGGAGGGCCGTGTCCGTCTCCGCAGAGACGGAATCCAAAAATCATTTAAGAAATCCGCTTAATATATTTTTTATTTCTGCAAGTGCATCATCTGTCTTTGTAATATCACCGATACCTGCCATTGCACTGTCAGGACGTCCGCCGCCCTTTCCGCCTGTAAGACCTGAAATTTCCTTGACAATCTTACCTGCATGTGCGCCCTTTTCAACTGCACCCTTTGCACATGAAACGCAGAATGCACCTGCTCCGTCATTTATTCCTGCAAGAACAGCTACCATATTGTCTGCCTTGTCACGTATCCTGTCACCCATTGTTCTCAATACGTCATTCTTTACTCCGTCTACTCTTGCCGCAACAACTCTTAATCCGTTAAAGTCTGTTGCATTGTCAACAAACGACTGAATCTTCATCATTGCGTTTTCTTCACATGATTTCTGAAGCTCCTTTTCAAGAGACTTACACTCACTGATAACGGCAGTGCACTTGGAAACGAGTTCTGATGCGTTAGGTGCTTTAAGAACAGCAGCAGCTTCATTTATAATAGAAATATTATCATTGAGAAGCTGGAGTACCCCTGAACCTGTTACTGCTTCTATACGTCTTACACCTGCAGCAACGGAGTTTTCTGATATAATTTTGAAAAGGCCTATTTTTGATGTATTGTCTGTGTGTGTACCGCCGCAGAATTCTACTGAGAAATCTTCTACTCTTACTACTCTTACAATATCACCGTATTTTTCGCCGAACAGAGCCATAGCTCCGAGCTTTCTTGCTTCTTCTATAGGCATTTCCTGTGTGATAACATCACTTGATGCAAAAATTATTTCATTTACCCTGTTTTCAACAGCAGCAATTTCATCACTCGTAAGCGGACTGAAATGAGCAAAGTCAAAACGGCATCTTTCACTGTTTACAAGCTGTCCTGCCTGATGAACATGATCACCGAGTATTTCTCTTAATGCAGCCTGAAGAATATGAGCCGCTGTATGATTTTTCATTGTTGCCTGGCGCTGTACTGTATTAATTGCGGCAGTTACCTTATCACCCTTTTTAAGTGTTCCTCTGTCAACAGTACCTATATGGAGAAAATGTCCGTCCTCTGTCTTTACAGTAGAATCAACAGTAAATACAGAATCACTTCCTGTCATTGTACCGCTGTCTCCTGTCTGTCCGCCGCTTTCTGCGTAAAAAGGAGTTCTGTCAAGTACAACAACTATACTGTCGCCTTCATTTGCCGCATCTGTCTGCTCTGTACCGCTGTATACAGCAAGCACAACGGCATCATTTCTGAATTCCTTATATCCTGTAAACTCAGTCTTTGGAGCATCCATTTTTATACTGTTGTCAGCCCATGATGAACTAGCCTTTGCCATGTGGTCGGCTCTTGCCTTTTCACGCTGCTCTGCAACGAGTGCGTTAAATCTTTCAGTGTCTATCTTAAGGCACTTTTCCTCTGCAATCTCTATTGTAAGGTCTATAGGGAATCCGAATGTATCGCTGAGCTTAAATGCATCTTCACCTGAAAGGACACCGTTCTTTGTTTCGCTTATAAATTTATTTAAAAGCTCAAGACCATTATCAACTGTTTTTGAAAAGTTTTCTTCCTCAACCTGAATGATTTTCTTTATATACTCAGCCTTTTCACGAAGCTCAGGATATGCCGATTCGTTTTCCTTTATAACAGTCTCACAAACCTTATAAAGGAACGTTTCATTTATTCCGATAAGTCTTCCATGACGTGCAGCACGGCGCAGAAGTCTTCTCAGAACATATCCTCTGCCCTCGTTTGAAGGCATTACTCCGTCACCTACCATAAATGTTGTGCTTCTGATATGATCAGTAATAACCCTTAATGATACGTCTGTTTTATGATCCTTTTTGTACTCAACGCCTGCGATGCTGCTTATATGCTTCATAATATTCTGTACTGTATCAACCTCGAAAAGGTTGTCAACGCCCTGGATTACACAGGCAAGTCTTTCAAGTCCCATACCTGTATCTATATTAGGCTTTGCCATTCTTTCATAGTGACCGTTTCCGTCACTGTCAAACTGTGAAAATACAAGATTCCATACCTCAACAAATCTGTCACATTCGCAGCCTACATGACAATCAGGTGAACCGCATCCCTTTTCATTTCCTCTGTCAAAGTAAATCTCTGAACAAGGACCGCAAGGGCCTGAACCGTGCTCCCAGAAGTTATCCTCTTTGCCGAGGCGAACCATATGTGAAGGGTCTATGCCTATTTTCTTTGTCCAGATATCAAATGCCTCATCGTCTTCCTCATATACAGAGATATAGAGCTTATCAGCAGGCATCTCCAGAACATTTGTAAAAAATTCCCATGCCCATTCGGTAGCTTCATTTTTGAAATAGTCCCCAAACGAAAAGTTTCCGAGCATTTCAAAATATGTACCATGCCTTGCTGTCTTTCCTACTCTCTCGATATCCGGTGTTCTGATACATTTCTGACATGTGGTAACTCTTGTATTCGGTGGTACTGCCTGTCCAAGAAAAAATTTCTTAAGTGGTGCCATTCCTGAGTTTATAAGCAGCAAACTGTTGTCACCCTGAGGGATAAGCGGTGCGCTTGCCATTCTGGTATGTAATTTTCCTTCAAAAAATGATAAAAATTCTTCCCTTAATTCATTTACTCCGCGCCATTTCATAAAGATAGCTCCTAACTAAATTAAAATATTAAAAAACAGATTTTCTGTTGAAATCAAACATATCTATATTTTCTCTGACAAAAGTATTCTGAAGTTCATCTATTCCGTGTTCACGCATAAAATCACATTCTGCTTCTGAAATAGGTAAAGCATAGAGAAAAGTAACAATACAGTCATCAACGTCTATTACCTTGAACGGCTGATTCCATATCGGAGGAGGAAGCATAAGAAATACATGCTTCATATCGGAATTAGGAAAGTAGCCTTCAAGGACTCCCTTCAAAGCTGTTCCGTATCCATACTGAAGATTGTTTGTATATATTCCTATACCTATAGTTGATAATATCTTTCCGACCATATCAGTTCCGCCGTAGCTTGACATGATAATTTCAGCCCTGATGTCTTTCTGGGTATTGCTGTCCTTATATCCTGTTGTTCTGTTAACAAGCCCCAGAGTAGAAGCTGTAAGATAATTTTTTGACGGACTTCCTTTTGCAAACATTATATCGAGCTTCTCCGGTGCATCTTCCTTCTGATATGAAAATGCCTTCTGGTCTCCCCCGAGAACTTCCCTTAAAGCATCTACCATTTTTTCTTCGTATTTATTCAATTGTATTATTCCCCCGATCATTAAATTTATGAATCTTATTCATTTTTTAAACACACAATATTATTATATCAAATCTACGGAGATTGTCAATGAAAAATAAAATATTAACCGATTTTTTCTTTTTGCAGTTATTTTGAGAAATCGGAATATTGATATTTGTACTTTGAAATGCTATAATGTTATTCAAAAGGCTGAAACTCATTTACTGTTTTGCCATTTTATAAAGTGAGACAGACATATGAAAAAAGTCCAGGCGACTGAAAATCATGACGACTCGTTCCGAGTCGAAATCTCTGGGCAGATTGTAACGAATATTATAAGCTCCTATAAAAAAGATTTCCATGGTATTTTAATATATAACTATGAGGAATACTATTTATACACTTACTTTAAAAGCAAAGGAAACCACAGTATGAAAAAAAAATTATCCTTAATTATAAAAGAAATTTTCTATTTTGGAAATATGCTGAAAAACGACAATATTGATGCTTTTGCGGCAAACTCTGCATATTTTTTTATTTTGTCATTTATTCCTCTTATTCTTCTGATTATATCGCTCATACGGTATACAAGCGTTACGCAGGAAAGTATGGTAAACATCGTATCAAACTTATTTCCGGCTGCAATGTATCAGATGATATACGACATAATAGCTGAGGTTTACAGCAAATCCGCGACAGCTGTATCTTTATCGCTTATCTTTACGCTGTGGTCTGCAGGAAAAGGCTTTATGGCTTTGAAGAACGGACTTCATGCGGCAGTTCATATAGGCAAAAAACACAATTATTTTTTTATGCGTATAATGGGTGCTCTTTATGCACTTACATTTGTATTTGTCATTGTAGCATCGCTCGTATTAGGCGTATTCGGCGGAAGTATTGAAAGAGCAATGGAAGCAAGAATAGGTTTTATCAACAACATCGGCGGATTTATTATTCAGTTTCGAAAGTTTATTATGCTTTCAATGTTCATTCTTCTGTTTACGGTATGCTACAGGCTTATACCTGACTGGGAAAAGTGCAGTGTAATAAAACACAGAAAAATAAGAATGGCTGAACTTTTGCCGGGTGCCACAACAAGCGCTGTAGGGTGGCATATATATTCATCTATATTTTCATTTTTATATATGAAGTTTTCAAATAAACTCCATATTACGTACGGAAGCCTGTCGGTCCTTATCGGTATAATGCTCTGGCTCTACGGGTGCATGTATCTTATTCTTGCCGGGCTCGAGGTCAATATTTATCTCAGAAATCTCAAAGACAGGCTTTCAGATAATGAGTTCGTCCGGATTGAATCATAAAAAATATTTTAAATGCCATGCCATAATGAAAGTTTTTAGCATGGTGTTTATTTGAAAAATCCATATGTAAACTTTAAGTTGCACACAAATTTTAAAAAAGAATAAATTATTCAGATTATTTTATGATTTGTATACCTCTGGTTTATTGTATCCTTCAAGAAATTGTGCTATGATTAAATAAAAAGAAAAACAAGCCGAAAGGAGAATTTGTATATGCCATTTAACACAAAACTACAGGAAATCCGAAAAAACAATGAGCTCTCTCAGGAAAATCTGGCTGAAATACTTAATGTTTCGCGACAGTCAGTTTCCAAATGGGAAAGAGGTCATGGTTACCCGGAAATAGACAAACTCATATTTATAAGCGAACGTTTTAATGTATCCCTTGATGAACTTTTAAAGGACACATATACTCCTCAGCGCAAGCCTATCAGTCTGAAAAAAGAAGAAACCATAAAGGAAATTTATCCTTCCGAAATACCTGCTGTTATTACATCACAGAACAACAGTCTGTCAGCTTATAATAATTCATATAGTTCAAATGTGAATGTTGTCCCGCCATCAGGAAAATGCAGCATAAAAAGAAAGTTTTCCAGAAAAGGCATTCTTCTTTCCTGCATGCTGCCGTTTACAGTTATTATACCTATCGGAATGGCCCTGAGTATATCCGCAAATAACAGAAACGAAACCTACCTTTATTCCGAAGATACATATGAGGATGATTATCTGTACGATTACAGCTACAGTATAAACAGTCTTTATGATTCGGATACAAATACCTACTATATATTTGACGGTGATTCAGGCATTGTTGATTATCTTTATACTGAAGAAATAAACGAATATGTACGGCTTTATGACAGTGAGTCAGACACCTATAAATACTGCTACAAGAGCTATGCTGAAGAAAAACCTGTATTCACATATAATGATACCGGATATATTATTCCTGATTATTTGCTCGCATCATCAATAGAAGCTGAAAATTCTGAAGATTATACACTTTTATATGACAAATCCGAAAAGGCATACTTTGTACCTGATTATCTTCTTGAGCAAAGCACAACCTCAAAAGACGAAAAAACAAATGAAAACGAGGATGCTGATGTTGCCGATGTAAATAACGATGATGAAAATATAATTATTGATTCTGATTCAGTTGATTTACAGTAATTTATCCATATAAAAATAACGGTCCGTTTATATGCGGACCGTTATTTTTATACAAGCTGAATGGAAACTCTGATTCACAGTAAAATATATGACGTTTCAACCACCTTTCCCGGATTGACATCCCCTTTAAATAACAAATATTTTATTTCTTTTTTACCTTTATTTTACACTAAAATAATTTGACTTTTCAGCATTGATATCGTACAATATATAATATACTATTTATATGCTGGACTTAAAAGGGGAAATTATAATAATATGAAACAAAATCATTTGTCTTTCGATCCGCTTACCATAGCTAACATCGTGATCGGCATAATTTTAATAATAAATCCTGAATTTTCCACGGCAGTTATATGTATTCTTCTCGGTATCGTCAGTCTGATCTGGGGAATTTTCAGCATTTATAAACACTTCTTCGCAAAAAAATATGGTTACAAATCTAAATTCGACATATTCCAGGGAGTTGCGGGAATTTTACTGAGCTTTATATTTATATTCTGCTACAACGCACTTGCTTCATTTCTTCCTATACCTATAGGAATTGCAATCATTTTTCAGAGCATTTCAAAAATACGCATGGCAATATTTCAGAAAAGATCAGGAGCGAGAAAATGGTCTCTTCCGATGTGCCTTAATATTATGTCACTCATTCTTGGTACCTGCCTGATTATCAGCCCGTTCAAATCATTCCTGAATGTAATAAGGCTTATAGGCATAGTTCTTCTGATTAACGGCATAACAAGATTATTCACCGACTTTTTCTTTTCACGTGAAATGGATAAAATAAGTCGTGACAATGATGATAATGCAATCGATGTCACATTCAAAGATTTATGATTAAATTAAAAGCCTCAATTTATGAATTTCCGGATTCATAAATTGAGGCTTTTTATAATTAAAATAAAAACTTATATATCAATATAATTAAAATAATATTAATTATAACAGACAAAGGCACAAGTATAATAAATTTCTTATGCTTTGTCTTGTGTCGGAAAAAATGCATTCCCAGAAATGAACCGGTTCCGCCGAGGCAGAATGCCCACCCGAGAAGTGTGCTTTCCTTTATACGCCATTTTGACTTCTGAGCCTTTTTCTTGTCAATGCCCATAAGGAAAAATGAGATTATATTAATTATCAGAAAAAGTACTGCAAATATTATTTTCCCGTTCATAAATATCAGATGTTATTTTTATTTATTGCGGATGTAAGTGTGTTTTTCATAAGCATTGCAATAGTCATAGGTCCTACGCCGCCCGGAACAGGTGTAATAAATCCGGCCTTTTCTGATACCGGCTCAAAATCAACATCGCCGCAAAGCTTGCCGTTTTCAAGTCTGTTCATACCTACATCAATAACAACGGCACCTTCCTTTACCATATCGGCTGTAACGAAATTTGCGCGTCCTATAGCCACAACAAGAATATCTGCATTCATACATATTTCCTTTAGATTTTTAGTCTTTGAATGACATATGGTAACTGTTCCGCTTCTATGTAATAGAAGCATTGACATTGGCTTGCCAACGATATTGCTCCTGCCTATAACAACACATGATTTTCCAGCAATATCAGTTCCGGTGCTGTCTATGAGCTCCATAACTCCGGCAGGTGTACACGGTAAAAATGCATATTCGCCTATCATTATCTTTCCGACATTTGAGGGATGGAATGCATCAACATCCTTGTCAGGTGATATGGCGTTTATAATTGCATTTTCATCAATATGTTCAGGAAGCGGAAGCTGCACAAGAATTCCGTTTACCTTTTCATCCTTGTTAAGAACGTCAACAAGCTCAAGCAGCTCATCCTGTGTCGTATCTGCCGGTAAAGCATACTCATATGAGCTGAAGCCCACTTCTTCACATGCCTTTTTCTTCGCATTTACGTATACTCTTGATGCCGGATTATCTCCGACGATTACAACTGCCAGTCCTACCTTGATACCTTTTTTGCTGAGCTTTTCAGTCTGCTCCTTTACCTCATTTTTTACCTTCTGAGAAACCTCTTTACCGTTGATAAGATTTGCCATACAAAAAAAACACTTCCTTCACTTATTTTCAGTTTTATTTTTCTTTTCAGCCTTTTTTTCCTTTGCCTGCTTTAATGCATCCTCTGATTCCTGAATAAACTGCTTTGATTCTTCTGTATCCTTGTAAAATACATAATCATCGCCCATACGCTTTACCTTTGAACCGATAACTATGAGCAATATAAATGCCGTCAGCGCCGAGATAATTGCAAGAATCTGTGAAATCCTCACATTTCCCACCATCAGGCTGTCTGTTCTGAGACCTTCAATAAATCCTCTGCCTGCTCCATACCATAAAATATACATCAGAAACATCTGTCCGTCGTATTTTCTCTTTTTTGAAAGCAGAAAAATAATTGCAAACCCCAGCAGGCACCATATTGATTCGTATAAAAAGCACGGATGGACAGCTTTGTCAGGATTGAGTGCAATAATATCAGCTGTTGATGACATTGAACTGTTATTCTCTATTATCCACTGCTGTATTTTTCCGCTTGTCATTCCCCATGCCAGATCGGTGTTGTATCCAAAAGCCTCATGATTAAAGAAATTTCCCCATCTTCCTATTCCCTGTCCTATGAGAAATCCCATACCGGCAAGATCAAACAGAGGCAGCATCTTTACCTTCCGCACTTTACAGATAACAGCACCTACAGCAAGTGCTCCTATAATCCCGCCATAAATTGCAAGTCCTCCGTTTCGCGTTGAAATGATGGATTTCCAGTCACCCTTGTATGAATCCCAGTTCATAAAAACATAATACGCTCTTGCACCTATCACGCCTCCTATTACGCCGCCTATTACAACATCAATTGCGCGGTCCGGATCCAATCCGTACTTTTTCATCTGTGAAAATCCGAAAATAATTGCAAAAATCATACCTAATGCAATTATTATCCCATACCACATTATTGACACGCCAAACACAGTAAAAGCCTCACTTTTAACCGTAAGCTTATCTATTCCGAGTCCCGGAAAGGCAATGTCATATTTTCCAAGATTTAATTCTGTCAAGTCAAACACCTCATTTATATTACATTTCAACTATTGAAATAGCTGCATTTTCAGGATTAAAGCGTTCACATATACATTTCTGAATGTCGTCATAAGTCATTTCAGACAGTATCTTCATCATATCAAACGGTGATACACCGGCAAAATAACTGTTTATCATAGCTGAAGCAACCGACTCCGTGCTGTCAAGCTCTCTTATTGCCGAACCGTATGTTGATTTTTTGATATTTTCATACATATTACGGTCAATTCCATGAATTTTAAGTCTGTCTATCTCGTCATTTATACGCTTCATAACCTCACGCGGATTTTTTGATTCACCGCCGAAAATAACAGTGAAATATCCGTTTCCTTCAAAAACCTCTGTTGAGAATGAAGTGTTTATAAGTCCGTCCTCCATCATACTCTTATATAGCACGGACGAAGGCTCAGCCATAACGTTAAGTGCAACACATGCTTCAAGCTCTGCTTTCAGGCCTGCATATCCCGTGGATGGCTTTGACTTGTAGCCTATATTGAAAATAGGTATTCCTACGGACATTTTGCAGATGTTTTCTTTTGATACTATTGTATCAGGTTCATCCGGGAACTCGGTTTCAAGCTTTATATCATCGCATTTTTTAAGTTTTCTGTCAGCTATCTCCAATACCTCATCAACTTTTACATTGCCTGCAACAACAAGAACCATGTTATGCAGATTGTAAAATGTGTTATAGCATTTGTAAAGAAGCTCCGCATCTATTTTTGAAATGCTGTTTACTGTTCCTGCTATATCTATTTTTACCGGATGATTATGATAAAGGCATTTGAGCATGTTGTAAAATACTCTGAGATTCGGGTTATCGTTGCACATTTTTATTTCCTGTGCTATAATTCCCTGTTCCTTATCAACCGTCTCCTTTGTAAAATAAGGTGACTGTACAAAGCTTAAGAGAATATCAAGGGATTCTTTATAATTATCAGAACAGCTGAACAGATAACATGTCTTGTCAAATGAAGTGTAGGCATTTGCCGACGCACCTGTTTTTGCATAAAGCTCAAATACATCACAGTCCTCATTTTCAAACAGCTTATGCTCGAGAAAATGCGCTATTCCCTCCGGTACAGATGTAAATTCCTTTTCGGCGGCTGTTTTGAACCTTGTATTTATTGAACCGTACTTTGTTCCGAAAAGTGCATCCGTTGTTGAAAAGCCTTCCATTTCCCATACAAGTATATCAAGGCCGCTCTTATGCTTTATAAATGTGTATTCATCACCTGTCAGTTCGTTTTTTATAATCTGCCTGTTATCCATGCTATTCCTCCTCATCGCTTACGGATTTTTCATTTCCTGCCATTACATAGACGGTATCAAGGCTGAATGAATTTGCAGCCTCAGTCAGCTGCTCACGTGTTACACTCAGAATATCCTTTATTCCCTGCTCCGGTGAAATGATATTTCCCTTATAGTATCCGGCAAAATACCATCCAATCAGCGATGAAGGCGAATCAGATACGGATTTTATGTTATTTATTAGCGCAAGCTTTGTATTTGTCAGCTCCTCATCTGTAAAATCACCTTTTTTTATCATATCAAGCTGATTTATTACTTCTTCAGTGAGTATTCCTACATTTTCATTTTCAACTCCACTGTCTACAAGTATTGTTCCCTTGCTATGCACATATGCGCTGGCACAGTAATAACAAAGGCTCATTTTTTCCCTTACATTTGTAAACAGCTTTGAAACAGGAGTACCGCCGAACAGTCCGCTTAAAATAGTACATGCGTTCATATCCTTAATGCTGCTCTTAAATGCAAGAACGACCTTTGACTGTTTCATATCAATCTTTTCTTCTGCCCTGCATACATCTTCCTTTAAAGGGCTGATTGTCTGAAATCTCAAAGTCTGAGGCTTTCTGTCAAGCTTTGAAAATGCATTTTCAAAACGCTGATGAACTGTATTGTTTTCTTCGTGTGTAACATAATAAATTTCAACGACTGATGTATTTATAAGATTACAGTATGCATTATAAACGTCCTCAGATGTTATTTTCTCGACAAACTCCAGTGTTCCATACTGTGAATATGCACATGGTTCATTTTTAAAAATTGATTTCTGAGCCTGAGTTATCGCATAACCTCGTTTATTGTTTATTTCAGCTTCAATAGTCTCCATCAGATCTCTTTTTTTAAGTTCAAACTCAGTTTTATCAAATTTTCCATCTTCGGCATTTGGCGAAAACAGACAGTCCTCAACTATATCCATAAGCTGTCCGAGTATATCTTCATCATTAATTGTGAATTTATTTCCTATGCAGTCTGCAGAAAATGTGATTATCTGGCAGTCACCGCTTTTTGTTGTATCTGTAAAAAGTGATGAACCATAAAGCTGATTGAGACGGTCGGACATTTCAGAATATGTCTTCAGCCTGCTGTTTGTCGATCCTATCAGCATGGCCACCATGGTATTGAGTGGAGCCTTTTTTTCAGAAAGCTCCGTTATAAGCTTTATTTTCAGCACATTAGTCTTAAATTTTTTATCAGTTATTGTAGTGAATGACACCCCTTGAGCAATCTTTTCCTTTTTAATTGATACAGGCATATACACCATCCTTTGTCTTTATAGTATAGCAGTATCCAGAACAAAGCTTCATCACAGACACTGCTTGTTTTATTATATCACATATTTTATCAAATATCTAGTATTATATTAATTATTCTTGGTCAGTTTTCAGCCTTTTTTCTTTTCAGAATATCCTTCCTCCGGGCACAAAAAAGCACTCCTCAGAAAAATCTGAAAAAGTGATTTATGAAATCCGATGTACTTAACGCTTGAGATAACGCTTACTCTCAAGCCATTCATTATAGGCTTTTTTCTCCCCGCCCCTTATCTGTCAGCATATAATCACGCAGTTTTCTGTATACGCTGTTCTTCGGCTCATCGTAACGTATATCTAAATAATATGCTGCTGAAAACGGATATTTTTTATCAATGAATTTAAAATATGCACAATTTAAATTCAAGAAATTAATATTTTTTTTGCAAAATGCTTGTAATCGACCGTATTTTATGATATTATTTATATATTAGAGGGAGGAGGTCATTCTATGATAACATATGACGAAAGTAATTGTGTGGGATGCAATTCGTGTATACGTGCATGTCCTGCAAGTGAAGCAAATATTACTCATCTTGGACCTAACGGACGTATTTCTATCAAAATAAATCCTGAAAAATGCATAAAATGCGGGAACTGCATAAAAGTCTGCAATCATAACGCCAGATCTTACACAGATGATACTCAACGATTCCTGGATGATTTAAAAAAAGGCGAAGAAATTATTATGATAGTTGCACCTTCAATAAAAATCACCTTTGACGGACATTGGAGAGATGTTCTTATGTATCTCAGGCAGAAGGGAATTAAAAAAATATTTGATGTCAGTCTGGGAGCCGATATATGTACGTGGGCTCATCTGAAATACATGGACGAGCATAAGGGTTTAAAAATTATTTCCCAACCATGTTCGGCTATTGTAAACTATATACTGAAATATAAACCCGAGCTTATTAAGAATTTATCACCAATACAAAGTCCTATGCTGTGTACTGCAATATATGTAAGAGATTATCTTGGCTGCAAGGGTAAAATAGCAGCATTTTCACCGTGTATCGCTAAAAAAGATGAATTTAAACAGACAAAATATGTTGAATACAATGTAACATTTGATCGTTTCAAGCAGCTCACAGGCTCAAAAGACGGTGTGACAAGAGATTATTTATCTGCCTCCAACAACAGCCATAACTCATTTGAATTTGACCATGTACAGGGTATCGTAGGTTCTATTTATCCTAAACCCGGAGGACTGAAAAAAAATCTTCTGCTGCATAACAAAAAATTAAATATTATTAATCTGGAGGGTACAAATAAAGTTTATGCCAATATAAATAAATATTCAACAGAGAAAAGCAACTTTAAGCCTGACGTATTTGATGTTCTTTCATGCAGCAACGGCTGTAACAGCGGTCCTGCAATAGGACAGGACTATAGTTCATTCCGTATTGAATCAATTATGAACGGAGTTGAATTTTATAACGTACATAAGGTTTTTAAAAAGTTCATGGGCAAGGACGTTCAGTTTAAACGCTTTGACAAAGAGCTGAAGCTCGAAGACTTTTTAAGGGAGTATTCACCTGATTCAACAACCTGTAATGAACCAACAGAAAATCAGATTCAGACTGTCTACGAAAATTTAGGAAAGTTTACTGAAACAGAAAAGAACTTTAACTGTCATTTCTGTGGCTACAGAACATGTCGTGAGATGGCGGTCGCAATATGTAACGGAATAAGCATTTACGATAACTGCGCTCAGTATTCAAAGCATATGGCAGATATAGGACACAACAAAATTCTTGATATAAATGCGCAGATTGCGGATATCAATAAAAACCTTGACAACGTAACAAATATACTTCTAGGCAGTATTTCAAAAGTAAAAAATGATTCATCACAGATAGATAATCTCGGAGAAAAGAATTGTGATGAGATGAACAGCCTCGAGCAGAATCTCGGAATCATTACAGACCTTTGTAAGGATATAAGTTCTGCTACTGACGTAATAACAGAAAGCATCAAAAATTATGAAAAAATGACTGATGAGATAAACGGAATCGCCAGTCAGACAAAGATACTCTCACTTAACGCTTCTGTTGAGGTTGCAAGAGCCGGTCAGGCAGGCAAAGGCTTCGCTGTAGTTGCAAGTGAAGTAAGAAATCTTGCTGAACGTTCCACAAACACCGTAAGTGTTTCAGAAAAATATAACAGCGAGGTAATGAAGAGTATCGAAAATGTCAACGCGGTTGTACAAACAATAAAAGAAGCTCTCGAAAGCTTCCACGCAACAGCTGACAGTCTCAGAGATAATATTGAAATGACGAAGAACTGCGGTATTGAAATAAATAAATCAATGCAGGATGTTTCGCAGGTTGCAGATAATGTACAGGCTCTTATTTCTCAGATGAACAATATTCTTGGTAAATAAAGGTTTTAGATCCGAACGGGTCGACCAGGGCTTTCCGATCGCGCCTCTTACCTTCGGACATCTGCCTTACTTTATGGGATGGCTGCAAGCAAGAAAATATTAATATTAAAAGTTTCGAAGTAAATTAATATTAAAAATCTCGAAGTAAAACCATTGACAAAGTATCAGTATACATTATATAATTGAAATAGTATCATTTTAAAGCGCTAAAATTTATATATATGAAAGGAAATAAAAATAATGTCTGATATTCCATACAAAATTTATTTGTCCGAAAATGAAATGCCGACACAATGGCATAACATCAGAGCTGAAATGAAAGAGCTTCCTCCTCCGTTTATTAACCCTGCTACAGGAAAGCCATGCACAAAGGAAGACCTTATGCCTGTATTCTGTGAAGAGCTTATTGATCAGGAGCTTAATGTCACAGACAAATATTTCGATATTCCTGAGGAAGTTCAGCATTTTTATAAAATGTACAGACCTTCTCCGCTTGTAAGAGCATATAATCTCGAAAGAGTTCTTGGGACTCCTGCTAAAATCTATTATAAATTCGAAGGAACAAATACCTCAGGGTCACATAAGCTTAATTCTGCTGCAGCTCAGGTATACTACGCAAAAAAACAGGGACTTAAAAACCTGACAACAGAAACAGGTGCTGGTCAATGGGGTACTGCACTTTCAATGGCATGTGCATTTTACGGAATGAATCTCAAAGTATTTATGGTAAAGGTTTCAGCAGAGCAGAAACCTCATCGCAGAGCTGTAATCGAAACATACGGCGGAGCAGTAATCCCTTCGCCGTCAGACACTACAGCTATCGGAAGAAAAATCCTTGAAGAAAATCCGGGAACAGGCGGTTCTCTCGGATGCGCAATTTCAGAAGCAGTAGAAGCTGCAACACATACTCCTGACTGCCGTTACGTACTCGGAAGCGTGCTCAATCACGTTCTTATCCATCAGACAGTTATCGGACAGGAAACAAAAATAGCATGTCAGAAATACGACATCGTTCCTGACATAATTATCGGATGTGCCGGCGGCGGTTCTAACCTCGGGGGACTTATTTCTCCATTCATGGCTGACAAGATAAACGGAAAAAGCAATGCACATTTTATTGCAGTTGAACCGGCTTCATGTCCTTCACTTACAAGAGGAAAATATGCATATGACTTCGGTGATACAGGAAGAACCACACCACTTATCAAAATGTACACACTCGGAAGCGGCTTTATCCCTTCGGCAAATCACGCAGGCGGCCTTCGTTATCACGGTATGTCATCAATTCTTTCAAAGCTTTATGATGACGGATACTTTGAAGCAAGATCGGCTGAACAGACAAAGGTTTTTGAAGCTGCCACAATATTTGCAAAAGCAGAAGGCACTCTCCCTGCTCCTGAATCTTCACATGCTATACGTGTTGCCATTGATGAAGCACTGAAGTGTAAGGAAACAGGAGAATCAAAGACTATTCTGTTCGGTCTTACAGGAACAGGTTATTTTGATATGACTGCATATCAGGCTTATAACAACGGCACTATGACAGACTATATCCCTACTGACGCGGATCTGGAAAAAGGCTTTGCCACGCTTCCTGACGTTGATTTTAAATAAAAAATCTATTAATAAAAAAATTACTGCTGTCCGGCTCGTAAAATGCCTGACAGCAGTTTTTTTATTATTCAATAACCTTTCCAAAGGCAAGCTTCTCAAAATCTTCAACCGGTATAGGACGTGAAAAGCAAAAGCCTTGTATCACCCTACAACCCGTATCTTTTAAAGCTTCTCTCTGCCATTCATGTTCTACGCCTTCGATAACGATATCCTTATTAAGTTTTTTAAGCATCGAAACAACACCGATTACCAGCTGTTTGTTTTTTGGCTCATCGATGTTATCAATAAGCCCCTTATCAATTTTTATTACGTCAAAAGGAAGTTTCTTCAACGCTATAAGTGAAGAATAACCCGAAGCAAAATCATCCATCATAAGCCTGAAGCCCCTTGATTTAAGGTCAAGCATTACATCTTCAAGAATATTTTCTCCGTTTTCAAGCAGTGCACTCTCCGTTACCTCTATATCCAGCATCATAGGAGATATACCGTATTTTCTTGTAAGTTTTTCAAATTCATTTACGAAATTAGTATTAAAAATATGCATTCTTGAAACGTTTACCGATATCGGAATTTCTCTGCACGAATTATCTCTCCACTTTTTCAGAACCTTGCATGATTCTTCCCACACATACTTGTCAAGCGGTATAATAAATCCGTTTTTCTCGAATATAGGAATAAAACTTCCAGGTGAAATCATTTTGTCACGTTCAGGACTTTTCCATCTTACAAGCGCTTCAGCCCCTAATATCTCTCCCGTATTAATATCACATTTTGGCTGAAGGTATATACAGAATTGATTGTTATCGAGGGCAATCTGTTTCTGACTTTCAATAAATTTCAGTTCTTTGTGCTTGTCATCAAATTCATTGTTGTAAAATGCATAAGTTTTCAGCAGATTTCCTTTAATAGCTTTTAATGCTATGCCGGCATAATCACATATTAAATTCATGTTTTCGCCATTTTTAATGTGATTGTAAATTCCAAAATGCGGTGTAAGATTTAATCTTTTATCACATGCCTTTATTTCATCCGCAAGCTTTAAAATGTTTTTCAGCATCTCATCCTGATCTTTATATTTCAGACATATTACAAATACATCTCCGCCAATATGGCCATAAAGTACATCATCCACAAATGTATTTCTTATAAGTACTGAAATTTTCACCAGCACCTCATTGCCAACTTCCCAGCCATAAATATCATTTATAAAGCTGAAATTATCTAAATCAAGACGTATAAGGGCAAATTCTATATCATCATACGGAACAACAAAGCTTTCGGCCTTCTGATAGAATGTTTTTGCGTTCAAAAAATCTGTCATCCTATCATGCTCTGCCTGATATTTCAGTGCATCAATTGTAGTATTGAATTCCTTAATTAAAAGGCCGACTTCATCATTTGATTTTACTTCCATCTGCTCAGAAAAATTACACTCAGCCACTATTTTAAGTCCCTTGATTATATCCTGTATTTCACTGACAATATCTTTGTTGATAGATCTTATTGATAAATAAATAATTCCTATACTCAATATAGTTATTATCGCCATCATAGAGGCTGTTATCAGCGACTGACTTAATATCACATTCATCGGAACAAGATATATAAGCTTACAGTTATCAATAGGCTCAATTATACTTTGATGTAAAATATACTTGCCATTATTAAGATGTTCAGCAAGCCCCGTCCCTTTTTCTTCCATATCTCCAATCTTCAGGATTTTATCTATTGTTTTGTTGTCATACTCAACGGAAGAAAACAGAAGATCTGAATCCGGAGAAAAAAGCAGCCACGCCTGATGCTGGAAATTAGTCTCCATTTTAAGCTTATCTATAAAATAATTATTATTGAAATACAATATAATCGCACCGGTAATTTCACTGCTTGAACTGTCTTTTATAGGATATGTGTATACAATCATAGGAATATTTCTATCCTTAATAATTGAATTTTGTGTGAAATACGGCTCGCATTCATTAAATTTCTCTTCGTTATACCATTTAGGGTCAGGTTCGTATTCATGCTGCCCTGCAGAATCAATAATAACCTCGTTTCTGATATCTGCAATACCTACCCATGTAAAATATGATGAGGTATTTTTTATCCGGTCAGCAATATCCTGCAAATCACTGTATTCAGATTTTTCTTTTACATTATCACCTGAAGCCTCATTGATTAAATTAAGTATCATTGCTGATTTTTCTTCAAATTTTACATTTCCCAACGTAAAATTAATTGTAGCCTCCAGGTCATGATGCTTTGAAATACTTTGTCCGATCATGGAATTTTTCAGATTTTTATATGCAACATGATCATTGAGTATAACACTTACTACGCACAACAAAATAAGTAATATTGATGCTGGCACAATGCATAATATAACAAATTTTGACATTAGTTTTTTAAATTTACGCCTTTTCATTTTGTGTCCACCCCCTGTTTTTATAATGCCCCTATATCATTAAAATTGTATTTCAATTTTGTTCATTATACCATACTTCATTATTATTTTCAATACTTTATGATGATTTTAATGGATTTTTGACGAAATATTTTTATTTTATAGCCTTTATGCATAAATTCAATCATAATACCAGCCTTTTTTTTCAATCATTTACATTTACTTTGTTTTAATTGACGTTTTTTTGTATGCATACAAAGTATAAAAAAAACATTTTACAGTTTATTTCAAAACTGTGAAATGTTCTTTTTGGTTTTTTAGTCAAAATATTTAGCATACCTGAAATTAACCTGTTCTGAAAAAGGATTGAATATAAAATCCGTGATACCTTTTTTATATACAACAAATTTATTTTTATAAAAAACAGGAATATAATCTCCGCTCATTAAAATTTCATTTTCAATTTCACTGTAAGCTTTTATTTTTTCGCTGTCAGATGAACTTAAAAGTGAACTCTCCAGAATACCGTTAATTTTTTTGTAGTTTAAACCTGTAGTGTTTATACTGTCCATCACATTTTTCAAAAAATAGTATATGGAATTATCATCTATAGCTATCTCTGTCAGAGCAAATGCATAATCTCCGTCCTGCAGGCGCTGATAATATTCACTGTCATCCACATAATCAATTCCTATATATATATCAAGTGAATCCTGCCAGTCATTTATTATCTGACTCATAAAACCATTGTCTGATTTATTTCTTATCATTATTTTTGCATCATCTGAAAATGCATCGTAGAAATCTTCTTTCTGGCTCACTGTCAAACTATACTTATCCATATAAAACGGCATTTTGCTGTCATCGATACTGTCCCTGTAATTAGTGTCTCTGATATAAATACTGCCTGGTATTATACCGTATGCCATACTGAAATTACTTGTAATTATGTTTTTATATTTCTCTCTGTCAATACTAACCGACAGCGCTCTTTTTATATCATTGTCAATTTTATATTTATTGTTAAATATTATTCCTATAGAAGCTGACTGGTATTTGTTGGTTTCCGATGTTCCAAGAAGTGATTTTTTGTATTCACTGTCTGAAACAAAGCAGTCAGTATAACCTGAATCAAAATTTTCCGCAGCTGCATCATTCGTTTTTTCTATAATAAACTTAAGCATATACGGATAGACTTTGTCATAACTTGAATTGTTGTAATTTCTCTTCATATATATCAGATTATCGTTTCCATAAGGATCATACGACCATTGTGACATATAAAAAGCACCGTTTGAAATTACAGACTCATCATCAAGTCCGTATCTCGCATTTGTTCCCTCAAAGAACTGTTTATTGCACGGCATTGCAGGTGCTGTTGTCAGCAGATACATAAATTCAGAATTTGGTCTGTCAAGTTCAAATACAAGCTCTGTTGAATTAATGGCATACACACCGAGCTGTGTATATTCAGTCTCACCACTCATAATCGACTCTGCATTTTTGATAAAGCTGAATTTTTCAGTATACGGAGACATTGTTACAGGGTTATATATTCTCTTGAATGCATATACAAAGTCATGAGCTGTTACAACATCTTCCGTACCGTCTGCACTATACCAGTAACAGTCGTCACGGAGATAAAAGTGATATTTCTTTCCGTCATCAGTAATTTCACAGTTTTTTGCAACACCATAGTCAAGCTTCCCGTCGATATTGAATGTCGTAAGTCCGAGAAACATATTTTCAATAATCATAAGGGACGACTTGTCACATGCAAGCTGCGGATCAAGGTTCTGAGGATTTTTATAAATTGTATAGGTAAATGAATGGTCAGATCCGTCCTTGTCCTCATCATTACAGCCTGACATAGCAAATACAGAAATAATCAATACAAAAACAGTTGTTAAAATTTTTATTTTCTGAATATTTATAAATCTGTGCACTTTATTCCTTTCTGCAAATTCAATTCTGCATTTTAAAAAATTCAAATAAAATGATTTATGGTTACTAGTGTACTGTATCACCGACGTTCAATTAAATTTATAGGATATTTAAATCATAAAACTTGATTATATTCAGAGTATTAATTATCAAAATATCTATGATACGTTACACTAGTAATGTCAGGGCGCATACTCTGTTACTTTGTTGAGCAGGAGGCTTTTCTGGCAGTCAATCAGACGCTGGTTGGTACTTCCCTTAAAAAGAGCATCAATACTTCTTTTATCTATTTCAAACCTGCCGTCAATCAGTATATCAGTATATTTCAAAAGTTCCATATACCCATTCTGATCATCTGCATTTTTTACAAGGTATTCAAAAAGGTAACCGGTATATGTTACAATATTAAGTCCTTCTTTTTTTATCTGACGTCCCATTTCAGAAAGCACTTTTGCCTGACAGAAGGGCTCGCCCCCGCTGAATGTGACTCCGTCAAGCAGAGGATTTTTTCTTATCTCATCAATCAGTATACCGCTGTCTATTACCATTCCTCCGTTAAAGTCATGGGTCTGAGGATTCTGGCATCCTTTACAGCCATGTGGACAACCCTGCGTAAATACCGTATATCGTATTCCCGGTCCATCGACTATTGAATCGTTAGCTGTACCTGAAATTCGTATATCCATATCATTCTTCCTTAGTATTATGTGTTACTCTGTCGTCTACCTCTGCTTTTTTTGCATTGTTGAATCTGTCTACTGTTCCTACAAGATAGCCTGTTATACGTCTTATTCTGTCAAATCCCTGCATATGCTCTTCTTCACGTCTTCCGCATTTAGGACATACATCACCTATAATTCCGGTATATCCGCATACAGGATCTCTGTCAACAGGATGGTTTATTGAACCGTAACCTATACCTGATTCCTTCATGCATCTTACTATCTTTTCAAATGCAGGAAGATTATTAAGAGGATCTCCGTCAAGCTCGACATAGCTTATATGACCGGCATTTGTAAGTGCATGATAAGGAGCTTCTATTTTTATCTTGTCAAATGAATTGATTTTATAGTAAACAGGAACATGAAATGAATTTGTATAGTATTCTCTGTCTGTTACGCCCTCTATAATACCGTATTTCTGAGCATCCATCTTTACAAATCTTCCTGAGAGGCCTTCTGCAGGAGTAGCCAGCAGAGAGAAATTAAGTCCTGTTCTTATACATTCCTCATCAAGTCTTTCTCTCATTCTTGTTACTATTTCAAGTCCGAGCTTTCTTGCTTCTTCATCTTCACCATGGTGTTTTCCGATAAGCGCAACAAGTGTTTCGGCAAGTCCGATAAATCCTACGGAAAGTGTTCCATGCTTTAAAGCCTCTCCTACAGTATCATTTTCACCAAGCTTGTCTGAATCTATCCATACTCCCTGTCCCATAAGGAACGGGTAATTTTTAACTGTTTTCTGTGACTGAATCCCAAACCTTGCCACTAACTGTTCAATTGCAAGATCCATATATTCATCAAGTGAATCAAAAAATGCCCCTACATTATGCTCGGCTTCAACAGCAAGTCTCGGCAGATTAATTGATGTAAAGCTTAAGTTTCCTCTGCCTGTTACAATTTCTCTTGATTTATCGTATACATTTCCTATAACACGAGTACGGCATCCCATGTATGCAATCTCCGTGTTGTAATCACCCTTGTGATAATAAGGAAGATTAAACGGTGCATCAATAAATGAAAAGTTAGGGAAAAGCCTTTTTGCTGAAACTCTGCATGCAAGCTTGAATAAATCATAGTTTACATCATCAGGATTGTAGTTTATTCCATCCTTTATTTTAAATATATGTATCGGGAAAATAGGTGTTTCTCCGTTTCCGAGTCCTGCTTCATTTGCAAGGAGTATATTTTCAATAACCATTCTTCCTTCAGGGGATGTATCTGTTCCGTAGTTTATAGAGCTGAACGGAGTCTGTGCGCCTGCACGGCTGTTCATTGTATTCAGGTTGTGGATAAGCGCCTCCATAGCCTGATATGTTGCTCTGTTGGCTTCCTTAAATGATGTTTTTGCAGTAAAGTCCTGAATTTTTTTTGCTGTTTCGTTATCTGCAAACATAAGCAGTTTATTAAACTCTGCTTCCTGATATCCGTTGTCATTTGCAAGTACAGGTTCAAGCCCTGTTTCAGCTTTTACAGAAGTTATTATATTTTCAGCATCCTTTGCAGGGTCAGGCGCCTGAGTAAGAAGCTCAAGGCATCTTGCTATATTCTGCCTGTATCTGCTTATATAAGTTTTCTTTACTCCACCTGACATTGCATAATCAAAATTCGGAACACTCTGTCCACCGTGCTGATCATTCTGATTTGACTGGATTGCAATGCAGGCAAGTGCTGAATAGCTTGCTATGTCGTTAGGCTCTCTTAAAAAGCCGTGTCCCGTTGAAAATCCGTTTTTAAATAATTTTATAAGGTCTATCTGGCAGCATGTTGTCGTAAGTGTAAGAAAATCAAGATCATGAATGTGAATATACCCCTCGGAATGTGCTTTTGCATGACGGCTTTCCAGTACATACATTTCGTAAAATTCCTTAGCACTGACTGAACCGTATTTAAGCATGGTTCCCATTGCAGTATCACCGTCAATATTAGCGTTTTCACGCTTAATATCACTGTCCTTTGCAGACTTGAATGTAAGATCCTTAAATACCCTCATCAGGTTTGTTTTCATTTCTCTTGAACGTGTTCTTTCATATCTGTACAGAATGTAAGCTTTTGCTGTCTGGGCATGTCCATCATCAATAAGTGTTTTTTCCACTACATCCTGTATCTGCTCTACTGTAGGAATATTACCGGCATATAGCTTTTCTGCCTTTTCACATGATTTAAATGCAATTTCCATGGATTCTTTATAATCCTGACCGCCGATTGACTGCGCGGCCTTGAATATAGCATTTGCGATTTTTTCAGTATTAAACGGAACAACTCTGCCATCTCTCTTGATAATCTGTTTTATCACTTACATCCACTCCAATTTATTATTTAGTTACGACAACTATATACAAAATATTCCTTCGGTATCTGAACATAAGCGAATGCCGCCTGCAATGATATAATGGTCCTTATTACATAATGACATCCGCTGTATTTCAAAAACAATACCAAACACAGTTATCTGTGTCTGGTATAAAATAATATTACTTTAAAACAGCTTTTCCAAAGCCTTCTGAGCTGTCTTTATATCACCGTTTACAACTAAATATACATAATTTCCTTTTGTTTCAACACTGCTTTTAGTCAGCTTGTTATATTCATCAGGTGCATAGCTCTGAAGTGTTGTCTTTCTGCTTTCTACTCTGAATTTAAGTGCATCTGAAACTTTTTTTACATTTTCGGAAGATGATGCTTTGACTACAACGATCTCATCTGCAAAGGCCGGATTTCCCGATATTTCAGCAGCAAATTCATCATACCATCCTTCTTCGATTTCATAATAATATTTTATGTCATCCTTTGTTACTGACTCCATCTCTTCAAATGCTGCACCACTTTCTGCAGCCGCCTTAAGCAGCTCTGAAGCGGTAAGATTCGGACTGGTTTTTCCTCCGCATGAACAAAGAACCATTCCTGACATTATAACTGCCAATATTGTTTTTAGAAATTTTCCCATAAAACTATTTTCCTCCTGTTTAATTTGCTACATGTGTTAAAATATAATCCTTAAATGTATTATAGGTGCTTACCGGCATATGAACTCCGTCAGTTGAACCTGAAAGACACCCGTTTCCATCTTTGATTGCCGAGTTAACGTCGAGATAATACCATCCGTTATCGTTGGCCATTTTAAGAATCTCGGCATTGTATGCGTTTATATCCGAATTAAGTATTTTTCCGTCATCTTTTCTTGCTTCTCTGTCAGCAGAAACCGGCGGAATAGATATAATGTATATATCCGCGTCCGGAATTGACTGCTTAAGCTTAATCACAAACTT
Organism: Bacillota bacterium; assembly: GCA_023458875.1. Lineage (GTDB taxonomy): Bacteria > Bacillota > Clostridia > Oscillospirales > Ruminococcaceae > HUN007. The sequence continues at coordinate 38,400 of JAEWXO010000097.1, forward strand.
TTTATAGTAGTCTACCATGTCAGAAAATTTCATCCATGCGACTCCGTTTGTGCCCATCATTATGTATATATGCTTCGGATTGACAGACTTTATACTGTCAACGCTTATTTTATCATTTATATGTGCCAGACTAAGTCCGTTTTCTGCAAACACCCTGTTCTCACTTACAATACCATATCCGCCCATACCCTTTATATGAGAATCACCTACAAATGCACAGTCATTGAGGTACTCACTTCCGACAGCCGCTGACTGAGGCACGGCACCCTGTAGGTTCACCACAGGCTGTTGCACGGGAGGAGCAGGTGTTTCAGGTGGAGCTACATCTACAGAAGGCACTGTAACTGTTTCTGTTACCGGCTCTGTTATAATCTCGGTTGTAACGGAGGACTCAGATGATACCTCAGTTGTCTGTGTCGGAGACGTCGATACGGCAACAGATGAGCTTGTCTGTTTTGATTCTGCAGAGCTGTTATATGAAGAAGCCGATGTAAGACTGACATCCTGCGCACTGACCTGTGCTGTCTCGTTTTTAGCATCTGACATTTCATATGATCTTTTGTCAAGTTCCTTCTCCAGAAAACAAGACATATAGCTTCCTGCAAATACAATAGCAATTGCTGCTGCCATAAACTGAATTTTAATATTTACCGTAAAAATCCAATCCTTTCAAACTCATACTGTATGTGTAAGTATATAATCAACAAACTTTTTGTATGTTTCCTTGTTAAAGTGCATTCCATCCTTTGTTACATCTGCAGGCAGCTTTCCGTCGTCGCCCTTAAGCTCTGTATTTACATCAACATAATAGACGCCTTTCTGGTTTGCAAGATCAATAAGACGAAGATTAAATCTGTCAATATCCGAATTGAGAATTTTTCCGTTTTCGGTAGTATCTATGTTTTCTTTAATAGTACCTACCGGTGTTATGGAAATAATATATATATCCGCATCCGGTAATTCAGTCTTTACACTGTCTATAAAATCAGAATAGTTCTCTATCATCTTGTCGTTGTCATACCATGACACGCCATTGCTTCCAAGAAGTATGTATACATTTTCCGGCTTAATATTAAGGAGTGCATCAAGCGCAAGGATATCCCCATACTTTATTGTCGGCACCTTTTCTGTTGTGATGTTATCTATTCTCAAGCCTATCGAAGCAAGAATATTGTCATTTGAAACAAATTTATAGCCTGAAAGACCGGTTGTTATCGAATCGCCTATAAATACGGATTTACCAAGATAGGAATCATCCTTTTTTGAGGATTCCTTAACAGGATTTATTGAATTTTCTGCAGAGGCACCAATGCCTGTGATTTTATTTCCAGCCGCATCCGTAACGTCACCTGCACTCATATCTGTTACCGGATTTCCGTTTTTATCTGTTACAGAAATATCTGTTCCTGAAGGAGAAGATGTTCCGTCGGGATTTTTCTTAACAGCCGGTTTTGAACTTGCATCGAACGTAAAGGCATATACAGTAAAGCTTATTGCTATACTAAAAACAAAAAATAATAGTATTACGGATAGTCTTAATGTGCTGCGGCGTTTTTTTCTTTTTCTGGTATTTCCGCCAGGTCTTGTATCTGACATTTTCTACGTTTCCTCCCTGTATCTCTCAATTCACCTTACATATTCATGACTAATAATAATTATACAATAAAAAAATATAATTTGCAAGCAATTTAAATACAGAAAAAATAAATTCATAATTCAGAATTAGCACTTGACAGCTGTACTTAATTATAAATAGTTGTTATTTTTAATGTGTTGCATATTATGATTGCTTTTTGCATGAAAATTATTTATAATTATTGTATTAAGCTAAAAATCCATAAAATCATATTAAAGCCAGTGCATATTTAACATAAAAGCGCATGTGTTTATGTAATATTCTACAAAAAAATTTTTTACTGCAACATTTCAGGTGTTTTTTATCACTATATTTATGAAACGTTTCAATCAAAGTAATTATAACCGCAAAGAGAAATGCCTTCAACTGTAAAAAGCAAAGCTCCCTGAGGATTTATATTTTTAAAATGACGGTCGGGAAACTTATATTTATAAAGTTTAGTCTGCGACATTTGTTTCTTAATACAGCTTACCTTTGAGAGTAATTTTTTGAATTGAAAGTATCTATAATTATTAAATTGATTTAATAATAACAAGGAGGGAACTTACATTGACATCAGATTTTAAAATTGATATTCAGCTTGCTGTCAAAGGTGACTGTGATGCATTTTCAAGACTATACTCAGTTATATACAAAGACCTGTATCACATTGCACTGTGCAGTCTCAGAAACCCACATGACGCTGCAGACGCAGTAAGCGACGCAGTAACAGATGCTTTTTCGCAGATAAAAAAGCTCAGGAACGAGGACGCATTCAAAGCATGGGTGATAAAAATACTGACAACAAAGATAAAGAAGAAACAAGCCGACTATATAAACAGCCCGACTCTTGACAAAAGCAATGCCGAAGAAGCCGGAAACGAATTTAATTTCAAACGTACAGAGCTTATATGTGAGCTTGACAAGCTTAACGAGGAAGAAAGACTTATACTTTCGCTTTCTGTTCTCGGAGGATATTCAAGCGAGGAAATTTCACATTTATGCGGTATAAAACCGGCTTCAGTACGTTCAAGGCTTTCAAGAACAAAAGAAAAATTAAGAAAGGCTCTTGCAGATATTGAGCCGCAGTTAAACTGATGAACGGAGATGATAATTATGAGTGAAGATAAAATAAAAAAATACATACGTGAAGCCGAAGTACCGCCAAGACTTCTTCCTGAAAATATTTGCATGGTTCTTAAATCACAGCATCCTGAAACAAAAAAGAAAAAGATAAAATGCATCTCAAGAAGCGTAGCTGCTCTTGTAGCATGTGTACTTATTGTATTCGGAACAATGAAAATGCTTCCTGATAAAAACAGTACCGGAAAGCTTTTAGAAAAAACTGAGCAGAATGAAAAGGCTTACTTTATGAATCACGCTGACAGTTATGATGAAATTTATAAACAGCTCAAGAAGAACTATAAAAAAGAACAGACAAGGTCATCACTCCGCAATATATTTGGCGGAATTTTCGGCGGCAGCAAAATCTATGAAGATATGAAAGTTGCAGAAAACGGAGTCATGAACGAAGCAGATCAGTCATCTGAAGCATATACGACAGGTGCTGCTGAAAACGGAGCCGAAAGTGACTATTCAAAAACAATTACACAGTCTGAAAATGTTGACGAAGCTGATATGATAAAAACAGACGGCAAAAATGTCTACTATACGATTGATCAGAATCTGTACTGGTTCTCGGTTAATAACGGAATCTTTGAAAAAACCTCTCATTATAATATTGCATCTGATGCAGGACTTTATTCTGATTATAATCCAAATGATACTTATTCATATCAAATTTATATGGATAGTGTTTCAGGAATGTATTTGTCTGACGGAAAGCTTTCAGTAGTATTTTCCGACTATGCATCCTCAAAAACATATGTAAACGTATATGATACATCGGACAGCGGACTTTCACTTTCACAGACTTATTCGCAGGATGGTCAGTTTGTTGATTCCAGAATGATTGAAAATAATATTTATATCATAACGAATGACACAAGTGAAAATATAAGCAATATAGATGGCAAAAAAGATATTGAAGCATATATTCCGGGTTACACCTGCAATGGAAAATCAAAGATTCTTAAACCTGATGACATCTATGTTCCGGGCGAGTGGAACAACACATATTATATGACATATGCGGTTGTAGGAAGCATAGACGTTTCAGAACAGGTTAAGAACGCAGATGTAAAAGCATTTGCAAACTGCGGAAGCAATGTATACTGTACAAGTGAAAATCTCTATATTACAGCAGACAGATCTGACAACAGTCAGCAATATACTGCAATAACACGCATGTCACTTGAGGACGGTACTGTAACTCCGTCCGCATCAGCAGAGGTAGAGGGTTACGTTCTTAATCAGTTCTCAATGGACGAATATAACGGATATTTCAGAATAGCTACAACATCAGAAAGCTACACGTCCAACGGAGAATACTGGACTGATGTGGTCATCTCACAAAAAAGCAACAATCTCTTTGTTCTTGATGAAAATCTTCAGATAACCGGCTCTCTTACCGGATACGGAAGGGATGAGTCTATAAAATCAGTAAACTTCCAGGGTGATACCGCATATGTGGTTACATACAGGCAGACCGACCCGCTGTTTGCAATAGACCTCACAGACCCTGTAAGCCCTGCAATTACAGATGAATTTAAAATAAACGGATTCAGTACATTCCTCCATAGATGGGGCGATGACCTTCTTCTCGGTTTTGGAATCGATGCAGACGATCAGGGTATCGAAACAGGTGTAAAGGTAACAATGTTCGGAACAGGTGACACTCTGACTGAGAATGATACCTACGCTATATCAGATCCTTCACTAAACAGCTACATTTACTCATTGGCTGCACAGGACAGAAAAGCCCTTCTTATAGACAGTGATAAAAATATAATAGGCTTCCCTGTTTCAGAATACAGCTATAACTATAATGAAAATTATGACTACAGTTATAATTATTCAGAATATTATGTATTTCTTAAATATGAAAACGGAAAATTTTCTGAGCTCGGACGCATTACAGATTCAGAAAACAACACAGAAAATATGCGCCAGTTTTCATTTACACGTGCATTATTCATAGGTGATTATCTGTATGCATTCTCCTCTGAAAAGGCGATAAGCTGCAAAACAGATAATTTTGATTTACAGACAACCTTAACGCTTGAGAAATAATACCTGATATGAATTAACAGCCTTGGCATGCTTATGGTACACAGCAGAAAAATAAAAAAATCGTTTTTCGTGTTTTAACACGAAAAACGATTTTTTTAATTGAATTCGTTCTCATCAAGCTTTGCTACTTTAAGCATAATAGCGCATTCAAGACGTTTTTTCTCAAGCTGGCATGAAAGCTTATGGGCATTATGGATGTCACCGGCATACATGTAATTGTTGGCGTTGCATCCGCCGCTGCAATAAAATTTTGCCCAGCATTTTTTGCATTCAGGCTTTGTATATACATTTGCACCGGCAAATGTATCTTTCATTTTTAAATCAAATGTACCGTCATAAAGATTACCCATCTTAAAGTCCGTATTTCCGACAAACTGGTGACACGGATAAATATCACCGTCAGGCGTAATAGCTACATATTCATTTCCCGAACCACAGCCCCTCAGCCTTTTGATTGCACACGGTCCCTGATCGAGGTCAAGCATAAAATGAAAGAAATTAAACTTCTTTCCTTTGCTTTCCGAGTCAAGTATTCTCTGTGAAAGCTTTTCGTATTCCTTAAATACCTGTGGCAGCTCTCCCTCAGTAATAGCATAAGGCTCGCACGGGTCACATACAACCGGCTCAACTGAAATCTGATCGAAGCCTGTTTCATACAGACTGAATACATCTTCGGAAAAGTCAAGATTGTACTTTGTGAATGTTCCCCTTACATAATAGTCCTTATCACCTCTTGCATCAACGAGAGATTTGAATTTAGGCATTATTGTGTCGTAACATCCGGTTCCGTCCACTCTTTTTCTTACGTTATCATTTACTTCGCGTCTTCCGTCAACAGAAAGAACTACGTTTGACATTTCTTTGTTTATATACTCTATGTTCGAGTCGTTAAGAAGCATCCCGTTTGTGGTAATTGTAAAACGGAACTTTTTATTATATTCTGATTCCTTAGAGCGTGCATATTCAACTATCTGCTTTACAACATCAAAATTCATCAGCGGTTCTCCGCCAAAGAAGTCAAGTTCGAGATTCTCTCTGTCAGCAGATTTTTCAAGAAGAAAATCAATAGCTTTTTTTCCTGTCTCAAATGACATAAGCTTTCTTCCGCTGCCAAAATCCCCTGTCGAGGCAAAGCAGTACTTACATCTCAGATTGCAGTCATGTGCAATATGGAGACACATTGCCTTTACAGGTGACGATACCGAATACTTTGCATATTTTTCATAATCATCATCACTGAAAAGTATTTTGTCATTGTAAAGCTCAATGACCTCAGCATAACAGCTTTCTATATCCTCTTTTTTGTAAAATTTCAGAAGCTTTTCAATAACATTTTCAGGGCATTTATCGCTGAAAGGAGGCTCTATATTGTCAAGTATATCATATGTTAAGTCATCTACTACATGAACACCGCCGCTGTTTACATCCAGCACAATGTTATGTCCTGCAAGCTTATATTTATGTATCATTACTGTTCCTCCAAATAATCTGAATTTTTAAGCAATACAAAAAGGGACAATAACAGCATTGTCCCTTTTCAGCTAACAAAAAATAAAACCTACTTTTCGCATTTCTGATTTGCTACTGTACATGATGTTTTACATGCTGACTGACATGAAGCCTGACATTTACCGCAGCCACCCTTTTTGGCAGTTTCTTTCAAGTTTGCTTTATTAATAGTTTTAATATGCTTCATAAACTCTGCACCCTCCAAAAAAATTGTATTTTTTAATAACTTGAGTACTATTATAGCACAAGAACATATTTTTTTCAAGGCTTTTTACACAATAATCGCATATCAGGCAAGCATAACGTCATTTCAACAATTTATAAAGTTATACATTAATATATATAGTGCATTTTAACAAAACGCTTAACCTTTATATTTCTTTTATGTGTATTTAAATGGGCGGTCTGGATATTTTTTTATTTACACCCTGTACTCCTCCGATTGCACCTGAGAGCATTGAAATAAATATTTTAATAAATATATCAGAGAAAGTTGCACTTTTTGACAAAAATATATACACAATTATCATTATAAGACATGTACACATACCGCAAAATGCACCTATAAAAATGCCGTGCCTTCGCTTCCTGACAGCACCGTATTTTCCCGACACAAACGAGCCTGATGCAAGAATTGATATCGCTAAGAGCCTGCATGTTTTATCAGGTACATCAACATAAACCATAACACCTGAAACTAAAAATGCCAATAAAATAATCGCAAGTATTCCTGCAAAAGAAGAAACACCTGCGATCAATAATAAACTGCTTCGGATGCATGAATGATCGCATCTGTGCATAAAATCACCGTCCATATATCAATTGTATCTGTAAAACAGATATATATATTAATATTAACGATGGAAGGCGATTATTACCTTTATTCAGTTTCCTTTGATTTTTTTTCTGATTTTGATTTTTTCTCAGTCTTATCGGTTTTCTTTTTTTCGTCTGAAACTTCAGGTGAGGTTGATAAAACAGAAGCTGACGATGACTTTGACTCTGATGCAGCCTTTGCTTTTTCACGTGCTGTAATGTTTTCTCTTACAGCAGCTCTCTGTATACGGATTTTACTTCTGTCTCCTCCTGTTTCTATAACAAGGGTATCATCATTCTGACGTACAACTATGCCTATTATACCGCCTATAGTTACAATTTCATCTCCTATTGCGAGACTGTCTCTAAGTGCCTTTTCTTCCTTTTCTCTCTTTTTCTGTGGTCTTATTAAAAAGAAATAAAAGATAACCAGAATAGGAAGAAATGTAATTAACATTGACACAAGCGGTGAACCGCCTGTTGCTGTCGATGTTTCTGCTGATGCTGCAAGTACCATTGGTGAAAAGTTCATTAAGATTCCTCCATAAAATATTAAATGTTTTTTATTTTTTGCGAAATATATTTGTCAATAGATGCTGCCGCTGTTCTGCCTGCGCCCATTGCCAGAATTACTGTCGCCGCGCCGGTCACAGCATCACCGCCTGCATATATTCCTTTTCTTGTCGTCATCATGCTTTCGTCTACTATAAGACATCCTCTCTTGTTTTCTTCAATTCCTGTTGTGGTTTTTCCTATGAGAGGATTAGGTGAAGTACCTACTGCCATAATTACCGTATCCACAGGAAGAATAAACTCAGAGCCTTTGATTGGAACTGATTTTTTTCTGCCGCTTTCATCAGGCTCAGTAAGCTGCATTTTTATACATTCAATTGACTCAACCCTGCCGTTTTCGTCGCCGTTTATTTTTACGGGATTTGTAAGGAAGGCAAATTCTATGCCCTCTTCGCTGGCATGATGGACCTCCTCCTTACGTGCAGGAAGCTCGTCCTGTGAACGTCTGTAAACTATATTTACATGCTCCGCACCCATTCTGACTGCACTTCTTGCAGCATCCATAGCAACATTTCCTCCGCCTATTACAGCAACGTTTTCAGACTTGATTACAGGCGTATCATATTCTTCAAGATATCCCTTCATGAGATTTATTCTTGTAAGATATTCGTTTGCTGAAAATACTCCGATAAGCGACTCGCCTTCTATTCCCATAAAATTAGGGAGTCCGGCACCTGACCCGATAAAAATCGCCTCATAGCCCATATCTATTATATCATCCAGTGACAATACTTTTCCTATTACCATGTTTGTCATAATTTCAACGCCAAGATCAATAAGTGAATTTATTTCCTTCTGCACTATAGCCTTAGGAAGTCTGAATTCTGGAATACCGTACATCAGAACACCGCCTGCCACATGAAATGCTTCAAATATCGTTACCTTGTAACCCAGCTGTGCAAGGTTTGCGGCGCATGTAAGACCTGACGGACCTGAACCGACTACCGCAACTTTCTTTCCGTTTGATTTCGGCTTTAATGCTTTTGAAGCGCTGTTCTCCAGTACATAATCCGCTGCGAATCTTTCAAGTCTTCCTATTGCAACAGGTTCACCCTTTATTCCTCTTATGCACTTTGCTTCGCATTGATTTTCCTGAGGACATACACGCCCGCATACAGCCGGAAGTCCGTTTGTTGTTTTAATAATTTCATAAGCTGATGTAAAGTCACCTTCTTTTATCTTTTCAATAAAATCGGGTATTTTTACACCAACAGGACATCCGTTTACGCACGGCCTGGTTTTACAGTTAATACATCTTTCTGCCTCTTCCACAGCCATTGCTTTTGAATATCCAAGTGTAACCTCCTGAAAATTCCTGGTCCTTACCTTTGGATCCTGCTCAGGCATCGGCACTTTATTTAATACCTTATCGGCCATTTTTCAGTCCTCCTAAAAACTCCAATATCAACTATTTTGCCTGATTGGTCAAACGACAGATATGTTCGTAATCTCTGTATGTTGAATTTCTTTTCATAAGCTCGTCAAAATTGACAGCATGTCCGTCAAAATCAGGACCATCAACACAGGCATACTTTGTCTCTCCTCCTACATTAACTCTGCAGCCGCCGCACATTCCTGTTCCGTCGACCATAATAGGATTAAGAGAAACGATAGTTTTAATGTTGTATTTTTTTGTAACCTCGCATATGAATTTCATCATAGGGACCGGACCGATTGCTATAACCTCATCAAAAATTTTTCCGCCCTGGATAAGCTCCTCAAGAGCAGTTGTCACAAATCCCTTTTTACCGTATGTTCCGTCATCCGTTGTAATAATAAGATCTGTACTTGCAGCCTTTAATTCGTCCTCCAGAATTACGATATCCTTGCTTCTGAATCCGGCAATCACTGTAACATCCATGCCTTTTTCATGCAATGCCTTTGCCTGAGGATATGCTATGGCACATCCCGCTCCGCCTCCGATAACACATATACTTTTTGCATCAGGCTCAATGTGAGTAGGCATTCCAAGAGGCCCTGCAAAATCTAAAATTGTATCGCCTTCATTAAGCTGAGAAAGATGCTCTGTTGATTTTCCTACTATCTGGAATATTATAGTGACAGTACCCATCTCTTTATCAAAATCAGCAATAGTAAGAGGTACTCTTTCGCCCATTTCATCAATTCTGAAAATTACAAACTGCCCGGGCTGTGCTTTTTTTGCAATGAACGGTGCTTCTATATCCATCAGAACCACAGAATCATTTAACATTCTCTTATGAACAATCCTAAACATCTTAACCATCTCCCTTTTTATATAAACCTTATAAAAATAGTCCGGAAGGCTTTTATTATCGTATGTAACTACACACACTGTATTTATCATTTTATCATAATTTATTATAACTTGCAATAGGTTATTGAAAGTTGGATATAATTTATTTATATACTTCAAGGCTCTCCCGTATTTCCTGAACAGGTCCCATAACCATTATTTCGGAACTTTTTCCTTCCTCAAATGTGGAGGAATAACTGTAAATCGCAACGCCGTCAATATCGTTGTTTTTTGTACATTCCTTTACCTGCCTTGATATTATTCCGGTATCATTTATCCATTCATCCCTTCCTTTTCCTGCCCATTTATCCTCACTGCCTGATTTGTATGTGCAAAGCCCGATAACAAGTGATGTACTGCCCTTAGCTGCGATTTCTTTCCATTTTATTACTGTTTCCGAAAAAGGACAGGTTTCATTAAGATATCCGTAATAGATCTGAGGCACTATATAATCACAGTATCCTCCTTCCGAAAGCCATTTTTCAACGTCTGCATACTGCTTCTGATAATCCACCTCTGTATTTCCCTGAGGACTTATTCCGAATAAGACGTTATTATTCATTGACTTGACACTTTTATACATACTTTTCACCAGTTTGTTTATATTATCTCTTCTCCATTCATCAATATCGGTTGAACCTGATTTATCAAATGCATCTTTGTCGAATAAAAGCTCTGTGGTCGGATAAAAATAATCATCTATATGTATTCCGTCAACACTGTAATTTCTTATTATTTCACAGATTCCGTCACATATATATTCACTTACCTCAGGATATGCAGGATTAAGATACCATCTGTCTCCGTTCTGTACTATAACCTTCCCCTTTGTTTCTGAACTGTCATACCACTGTCTGAATCTGAATCCGGTGTCTGTACTGTTTAGTTCATCTGTTGTCATGCATCTGAGCGGATTTATCCACGCATGGAATGACAGTCCAAGAGAGTGGGCTTTTTTTATCATAATCTTAAGAGGATCAAAGCTCTGGTCTGTATAGTATTTTCCCGTCGGAAAAAGCTCAGAGCAATAATATGCATCACAAAAACCCCTTACCTGTACATAGACTGTATTTATCCCCATCATTGCCGCTGTTCTGAATCTTTTCTCCGTTTCTGCGGTAAACTCATCTTCACTTTTCCCCGCGAGTATTTTTTCATAATCCATATATGTAAACCACATTGCCTTTTGTCTTGAAAAATTAAGCGGCCTATAAATATCATTAAATATTTCAGCCGATACATTCTGAATGCTTGAAATACTTAGCTTCTCTGTAGCTGCTTCTTTATCATTATCATTGTTCACAGCTTCATCCGGCAGCCTGTCCCACAAAACACAGCACATAATAAAAAAAGACATCACAATAAATACTGATATTTTTTTCATAATAAACATCCTCTCAGTTCAAGAAATATATAACAGTATATTATTTTTTAAAAAAATATATGTCTTAAAATAAAAAAAGCAACCCGTCAGGACATTTAAAATGCCGTAACGGGTCGCCTGAATATTTATTTTATTTAACTGCTGCCTTTAATGCTTCAGTTCTGTCTGTTTTTTCCCATGCAACGCCGAGATCCTCACGTCCCATATGTCCGTAAGCTGCAAGCTTTCTGTACTGCGGTTTTCTCAGATCAAGCATTTCGATAATAGATGCCGGTCTTAAATCAAATACCTTTGTAACAGCCTCTGAAAGCTTATCCTCTGAAACCTTTCCGGTTCCGAATGTGTCAACAAGAACAGATACAGGTTTTGCAACGCCTATTGCATATGCAAGCTGTATTTCACATTTTTCTGCAAGTTCTGCTGCAACTATGTTCTTAGCTACATAACGTGCAGCATATGCAGCTGAACGGTCCACCTTCGTCGGATCCTTACCTGAAAATGCTCCGCCGCCGTGTCTTGAGTATCCGCCATATGTGTCAACAATAATTTTTCTTCCTGTAAGTCCGCTGTCGCCCTGTGGTCCTCCTATTACAAATCTTCCTGTAGGATTTATATAATATTTTGTATTTTCATCAAGAAGCTCTGCCGGAATGACATGCTTGATTACAAGCTCCATAATATCATTTCTTATATCAGTAAGAGACACCGCTGCCGAATGCTGTGTTGAAATAACAACAGCATCTACCCTTACAGGCTTTCCGTCGTCATACTCAACTGTTACCTGTGACTTTCCGTCAGGTCTTAAATACACAAGTGTTCCGTTTTTTCTTACCTCTGTAAGACGCATTGCAAGCTTATGTGCCAATGATACAGGCATAGGCATAAGCTCCTTTGTTTCGTTGCAGGCATACCCGAACATCATTCCCTGGTCTCCGGCACCTATCGCATCTGAATCATTTCCGCTTCCGTCCTTTAACTCAAGTGCTTCATTTACACCCATTGCAATATCACCGGACTGTTCGTCTATTGATGTAATAACAGAACATGTATTTCCGTCAAATCCGAACTTTGCTCTGTCATAGCCAATTTCATTTACAACATTGCGTGCGATACGAGGAATATCTACATATGAGTTTGTGCTGATTTCCCCCATGCACATTATCATTCCTGTTGTGACCGTAGTTTCACAGGCAACTCTTGCAACAGGATCCTTTTCAAGAATTGCGTCAAGGATTGCATCTGATATCTGATCACAGATTTTATCAGGATGCCCTTCCGTTACAGACTCTGAAGTAAAAAATCTTCTCATAATGAAAACCTCCAAAAAAATATTTTGAAAATTATCGCAAAGTCTTTTGAAAAAATAAAACGTCCGGAAATATAAATCTCCGAACGCCTGAATTCATTGAATAAATTCCTCATCTTTCGGACTTTTCCGCAGGACTTAGCACCTTTTTTGATATTCAGTCAATCAGGTTGCCGGGCTTCGTAGGACCTGGTTCCTCCACCACTCTTGATAAGGCGATTAAATTTTCTATTTAAATTATAGCTTATTTTATATATGTTGTCAAGAAAAATATTTTATTTTTTTCGTTTAATAGGGATTTCGACTTATTAAGAGTCGAACAGGCATCACGGTAACCCTGAGTCATCAGGTATTTATGTTGCTTTTTCAGCTAATACGGTTTATTAATATTTGCAGTAGTTTCGATTCTGCACAAATCGACCGGGCTTTGCGATCGCGTCTCTAACCTTCGCACCCCGTATACTTTACGATATTGCTGAAAATGAAATTTGTTTTAGCTGTCGTAAGCTGTATTTTCGGTATCGGGATATGATGAATCGTCCGGGTATTCGGTGACTGTGGTTTCTTCGGGTTCTGTATAATCTTCAGGAATATCGAGTTCGCTTATGTCTTTATTTTCTGCCTGAACAGATTCTATTCTGAGATTTCCGTTTGAATTTTTAGTCATGATGATATTTACCGATGCGGCCTTGTTTACAGGAGTAACTGTCCCGTCCCAGCTTATGCTTTCCGGAGACGTATACATAAGTACTACATTGCACATATATTTTACAGCGCCGTTTTCTTCGGTTATTGAGGGACTGATATCACTTATATATCTGAGCTCGCTTCCCCGGAACGCCATATCCTCAAGAAGAATATTTTTGTAATCATCATGAATATAAAGCCCCTTAATATCCTCTGCATTGTTTTCGAACAATGCGCTTATATATTTTACAGTATTGTCAGTAAGCTCGTTGTACATAATATGTGCGGAATTCAGACTCACAGCCGGCTTATTGTCATTTATCTCAATTATAATTTTTTCCCCGGATATGGATTTCTGAAGTTTTATGTAAAACATCTGCATTCCACGGCCGTTTACATTTTGAATTCTGTAAACGTTGTATCCTTTTTGAAGCTGTATATAGTTTTCTGATGTGCTTAGGGATTTATCATTAATTTTCTTTAAGCAGCTGTCCCATTCTTCTTCTATTATCGTATCTCCGTGCATATCAAACAGAACATATCCTTCAGGCTTTTTACCGTTATCTACTTTTCCGATAAGGTATTCGTCCATCTGGCTGGCTATACTGCTGTAAATAAACGGAACAATTACATTCTCATTTAAATCAATAATTCCGAATCTGTTTTTTTCGGAATCTGGTTTTGATACGATAAAGCGGTCGTTTTTGAGCTGAATTATTTTTTTCCACTTTGCCTGAATAATAATATGGCCCTGACTGTCTTTTACTCCGTAAAGGCCCTTATCATTTTTAAAGCTGTAAAAATCATCATTAAGCTCATTTACAATGCTTATTTCGGAATCATCTTTTTTGGAGGCAATATTCACACTGAAATAAAATCTGAATATAAGTATAATAAAAGCTATTAATATTACAGTAAGAATAACAAATATAATTTTTATATTTTTACTCAAATCGATTCTCTCCCGATTATTTTTATTTATCGGCAATATACTCTTCAGTTTCCTGTATTAGATAAATAGGTCTGTTCTTACATTCCATATATGTTTTAGCAAGGTACTGTCCAAGTATTCCTATAGAAAACAGCTGAAGTCCTCCCAGAAGCAGTATGAGGCACGCAAGTGTCGGATAACCTTCTACGCTTTCTCCGAATACAAGCGTTTTGATTACAATGCATATTGCCATAATAAATGCCAATATGCATGAAACAATACCAAGAAGTGATGCTATTGCAAGAGGTGCAGTAGAAAACGCAACAATGCCTTCGATTGAATACCGGAACAGACTCCAGAATGACCATGCAGTCGTTCCTGCCGCACGCTCGACATTTTTATACTCCATATACTTTACACGAAAGCCTACCCAACTGAATATTCCCTTTGAAAAACGGTTATACTCTTTCATAGATAAAATTGAGTCCACCATCTGACGTGTCATAAATCTGAAGTCCTGGGCTCCATCTACAATTTCAGTCTGTGAAATTTTATTCATTATCCTGTAGAATTTTCTGGCAAACCAGCTTCTTATCTTTGACTCGCCGTCTCTGTCAACACGCCTTGTTGTTGCACAGTCATATTCACCGCTTGAAACATATTTGTACATTTCCAGAAGAAACTCCGGTGGGTGCTGAAGGTCTGCATCCATTACAACAACATAATCGCCCTTTGAAGCTTCAAGCCCTGCAAATATTCCTGCTTCCTTACCGAAATTTCTTGTAAACGATATATACCTTATTTTTTTGTCTGAGGAAGCATATTGTCTAAGAATTTCAAGTGTTTTATCTTTTGAGCCGTCATTAATAAAAACTATTTCATAAGTAAGCTCGTTATATTTTTGTGTCATCTGCCCCATAATTTCATTGATTTTTTCATAAAACATAGGAAGTACTTCCTGTTCGTTATAGCATGGGACAACAATAGACAATAATTTCATCCGTTTAACGCTCCTTCATTTTTTTCTGCATATGCCTATATAATATATTACTATAATTCTTTATATTTTTCAAGTACACAAAAATATTTCTTGAAAAAATTTTTTTATTATGCTAAAATATATTAAATATATCTTTGATGAATCGAGGTAAATAAAAATGACTTTTGAGGAACAGTTTATAGAGATTTACAAAAAAAATATCATACGACCCGGTTCTGACAAATTACTGACATATCTTCTTTCAGACAGCAGTGATTTCTTTACTGCTCCATGCAGTACACGGTTCCATGGTTCATATGAAGGCGGTCTTGTCGAACACAGTGTCAATGTTTACCACTGTCTTAAAGATTATCTTGAAAGAAGCCGTGTTACAGACCTTTACAATATTTCATGCGATGATGAAACAATTGCAATAGCAGCGCTCCTGCATGACCTCTGTAAAATAAACTTTTATACGGTGGATTTCAAAAACGCCAAAAACTCACGCGGCGAATGGGAAAAGGTACCTTATTATACTATTGACGATAAACTCCCATACGGTCATGGTGAAAAGTCAGTGTATATAATATCAGGCTTTATGCGACTTTCACGCGAAGAGGCTTTCGCTATAAGGTATCATATGGGATTTTCTGGTACAGAGGAAAAAAACAGTATCGGAAAAGCATTTGAAATGTTCCCGCTTGCTCTGGCGCTGAGTATAGCAGATATGGAAGCTACATTTTATATGGAAAATGAAAAGAAATAATTTTTCAGGAAAGGTATGATATTTTATGGGATACTGGTATGACGACGCAATTATTTACCATATTTATCCTCTCGGATTCTGCGGGGCACCGCAGTTTAACACCGGCAATGAAACAGAGTACCGGTTAAATAAAATTTTTTCATGGATTCCTCATCTTAAAAGCCTTAATGTAAACGCCGTTTATTTCGGTCCTATATTTGAATCTACCGAACACGGATATGACACAAAGGATTATATGCAGATTGACAGAAGGCTGGGTGACAACAAATCATTCAAAAAAATCTGTCAGGAGCTTCATGCCAACGGAATGAAGATCATACTTGACGGTGTATTCAATCATACAGGAAGGGATTTTTTTGCATTTAAGAATATTCAGGAAAACGGAAGTGCCTCACCATACTGCGGCTGGTTCCAGAATCTTAATTTCGGCGGAGAAAGTCCGTATAAGGACAGTTTCTGGTATGAGGGCTGGAACGGACATTTTAATCTTGTTAAGCTTAATCTTCGTAACAAGCAGGTTGTTGAATATATATTCAATGCGATAAGCTTCTGGATAGATGAATTTGATATTGACGGAATACGGTTTGATACTGCCGACTGCATTGATTTTGACTTTTTCAAGCGTATGAGATGGTTCTGCAAAAATAAAAAACCTGATTTCTGGCTAGTCGGCGAGCTCATCCACGGGGATTATAAGCGCTGGGCAAATTCTGAAATGCTTGACAGCTGCACAAACTATGAATGCTACAAGGGCCTGTATTCATCACACAACGATCAGAATTATTATGAAATTGATTATTCCATAAACAGACAGTCGGGCAACTCCGGAATATACAAGGGAATTAATTTATATAACTTTGCCGATAACCATGATGTCACCAGACTTGCCAGTATGCTGAGCAACAAGAAGCTTCTTGAAAATGTATACACTCTTATGTACACTATGCCCGGTATCCCTTCTATTTATTACGGAAGCGAATTTGCGACCGAAGGCATAAAGGCAAATAGCTCTGACGCACCATTGCGCCCTTGTCTTGATCTTCAGGAAATGATTCAGACAGGCTCAGAGCTTTGTGAGCATCTGAAAAAACTAGGAAGGATATACAGACTTTATCCTGAGCTGAGAACAGGACAGTATACGACTGTAATTGTACGTAATAAACAGCTTGTTTTCAAAAAAGAGCTGAATAATCAAACCGCTTATATTGCACTTAATCTTGACGGAAACGACTATTCTGCATCATTTCCGGTTGAATGTGACATGCTTAACGATGTACTTAACGATAACCCTATTAAAATTGCAGACAATTCAGTCAACATAACCATTCCTGCTTTTTCATCGATGATAATGGTAAATGAAACGGCTGTTGGCACTGAGATACCGGAAACAAAAAGTGAATCTGTTGTAAACGAAAGCGAAATAACATCAGGAAGCATATATCAGCACTATAAGGGCGGCAAATACAGGGTAATCTGTATAGCCAAGCACTCAGAAACCATGGAGGAGCTTGTTGTATATCAATCTGTTGATGACAGTGAAAAGATACTTGCAAGACCAAAAGCAATATTTACTGATACAGTAAACGGAATAAACAGGTTTTCAAAGTTATAGCAAAACAATCGGTATCTGAAGAATTTATTTTCTACAGATACCGATTTTAATTTATTAAAATACAAATACTTTAAATCAGCACATTATATCCTTAATATTTGCGTTTGAAATAATCATGCCGGCATTATTTTTTATTTGCTTATACTTTCCTATAGGCAGATGATATCTCATAATCCTTATTGCATCAGCATACTGCGGTGACGGTGCAGCTACCTCGCTGAGATTTGAAGTCAATAAATCCTTTGTTACATTTTTGTTAAGTACATTCACCGCAACTTCAATCTTTGTACGGGCACCTTCATCCTTTGTAATATCATTTGATCCTATAATCTGAACAACATTTCTTGAAAGAAGCTCAAGTGCAGATTTTCTGGTTGTCCGGTTAATAATCGCATCACAGCTCAGCTGCATTATTACACCGAGTGATGAAATTTTCTCAATCTGTTCAATAGTATAAAATTCAAGATATTTTTCAATATGTGCAATAATAGGGCAAAGATTTTTGGAAATAATTATTTTCTGAAGAGTTTCAAGGACCATTTCACTGTATTCCTGGTATGGCAATGCAAGCATTATGTAATTTGTATTACCGACACAGAGTTTGTCAAGATCACGTATATCAAGAAGAGAAGTCGTAAACAAGACTTCAGCTCCAAGTATAACCCTCGGTAATGATATCCCCTGAATCTTTTTTTCAAGAAACTTGTATGATTCTTCGCGCTTTGCAAGAAATGATGGAACATTGTCATCCACGGAATTAAAATACGGCGTTGCAACAACTGTTTTAATTTTTGCTTTGTGCAAAATTTTTAAAATTTCTACCGATGCATCTGCTTCTGCTTCAACATTTTCAGCATCCATCTTAGGAAGGATTCCTGAGTGAAAATCAACGTAGCCATTCATAAAATGCGCACCTCCTTAATTATTTTTAATATCTTATAATCAATCCATATATGTATCTTATATTTTAATTGATTTTATTAATTTTGTCAAGTATGTTCAATATCATCTATATGGATTTATAGCAATATAATTACATTTTTTTAAATAAAAAGTAACGATTTTCACGTTTTTTATAGCAATAAAGCATAAAATACATCAAATTATTTTGTAAGAAAAAGAAAAAACACATAAATGATTAATATTCAATATGATTTTTTATAAAAACCGTATTTTCATTAAAATGATACAAAATGTTTAATTTATCACTATTGTATTTAGAATAATATTCATTTATATCCATATAGTGCATATCGGTACTTTTTTGAAATACCCTGTGACATATTGTTATGTATATTATATTAACATGATCGCCTAAAAAAAGAACAGTTAAACTGTTCTTTTTTTAATCTGTTTAAATACACTTCATAGGATTGTTAATCTCCAGAAATATTTTCACCGATAATTCTGTCGTATGTCAGGACATCAAGCTCGCTGTCATTAGGCAGTGATGTATCATATTGTGTTGAATAAACAGGTAATGTCTGCATCTTTTCGAGCATTGCCTGTATAAATGAATCTTTAGGTGCATTCAGAACGTCAAGAATAACATAAGGAACATAAAATGCTGAAAACATCCCATCAGGCACTTCTGAAAAGTCCTGACCATAATTGCTCCACATGTAATAATTCTGTTCGAAAACGACATCACATGTATCACTGTTTATGCCGAGCTGCTCATATACGCTTCCCTCATCCTTAAATGACGGAAAATGATCTCCAACAACGAACAGCAGTGTCGGTTCGTCGAGTTTTTTAAGATCAGCTGTAAGCTTAACCAAAGCATCTGATGTAAGCTTTATGTTTGAAAGATAATTATCAAGTTCATTATCATATATGCCTGTATTGTAAGGCTGATGATTCTGCATTGTCGTAGTATGAACATAAAGTGGCTTATCAGATTCCTGAATAAGCTTTTCTATCTGATCAAATACAACAGAATCCTTTATATAAGCTCCGTTATCCTCAACGGGAACCGTAAAGCTGTCATCAAAAATCATCTGGTCAAATCCGAAATATTTGTAAAGACGTGACCTGCTGTAGAAAGAACTCAGGAACGGATGAACATATGCTGTGTTGTATCCTAATTCTTTATAGTATCTTACTATAGTGGACTGGTCTCTTTCAGCCAGCATTCTTTGCGGCATATTAGGATCATTTAGTGATTTTACCGGAAGTCCGAACAAAAGTTCAAATTCGGTTCTTACAGTATAGCTTGCAAATGTAGGCACTATAAGCTTTCCTGAATACCCCTCTTTCTTAAGCTTATCAAATCCGTAATAAGCGTCAGTATCGAGATTAAGCTCATCAAACACTCTGAAATCAGCACATGCCTCAGACATGACAACTATTATATTAGGGCTTTTAAAATCACTTACTTCTGCCTGAACAGGAATATCAAGATAATCATCAATTACTTCTTCACTGTAATTTTCAGGTGTTTTCAGCTTTTTGGAAATGTTTTCACTCGCTGTTTCAACAAAAAATGCAAGAAAACTGTTGTTTTCAAATTTTTCATTAAGCAGGAACACATTGTCTGCTGATGTTGTATCCAGATCAAAAAATGAATAAACGGAATTTGATACAGTCGGAACAAAAAACAATGAAACAACCGCTCCCATACAGGTAACAGCCGGTGCAATTCTTCTTGTGAGCTTCATCTTTACCTGAGGGTTAAACCAGAATGCAAGAGCTATATACGCCAGAACGATACATGTATATAATACAAGAACCGGAGTTATCTTTATATATGCAAATGAAGTAAGACTCTTTACACTTTTTAATAACTTCATATCTGTAAGTATAAGATGATTTCCGTTTGTGCCGTATTTGAAGAGTTCAGTTATACTTAATGCAAAATAAACAAGTCCCTGAAGTGCAACGGCCCTCCATATTTTTTTAAATATCATGCATAGTGCTGCAAATATTGCTGATGCAACTGCGATGTTAAATAACATTATTGTTGGCTTTTCAACAATAAACATGACCAGTTTGCTTGGATATTTGCCCTGATTCAGTTCCGACATAAGAACAATGAACACAGGAAACAGAAGTGTCAGAAAAAGGTTTGTCATTTTATATTTTTCTGTATTCTCGTTTCGGGTAATCTTATTTTTCTTACAGAAACTAAATAAACCGCTGAAAATGCTTTTAATTAATTTCATAAATCAACCATCCTTTTGTAAACACATATAACTTTAATCTTTCTACATAATAAGAATATCACAATCAGTCTTAAAATTCAATAGATGACATTATTTTTGTCTATTTTTTTTGTTATGCCTAAACATATCAACATATATTTGTGTACTCTAAACAATCATTCCTCCGTTTACGCCTATTGTCTGCCCTGTTATAAAGCCTGATTTTTCTGAAGCAAGAAATAATATTGTTTCTGCAATATCACGCGGTTCACCGTATCTTCCTATAGGAATCTCATCAACTATTTCTGAAACTTCATCGCAGGAATAGCATTTATTCATATCAGTCATTATAAATCCGGGTGAAACACAGTTTACGTTTATTCCGCTGGGACCAACTTCTTTTGCAAGTGCTTTTGTAAATCCTATAACCGCAGCCTTTGAGGCAGAATAATGCACCTCACATGAGGCGCCTGACTGTCCCCACATTGAGGATACATTTATAATCTTTCCGTATTTTCTTTTTATCATATGTGGAATAACACATTTTGTACAGTTGAATGTACCAAAGATATTTACATCAAACAGCCTTTTTACACTCTCGGCAGGCAGACTGTCAAACAATCCTGTAACGGATATTCCGGCATTATTTACAAGAACGTCAATTTTTCCGTATTTTTCTACTATTATGTCAACCATATCTGATGTCTGGGATATATCAGATACATCTGCCATTATGGCAACACCGCTGATTCGGGAAGCAAGGCTCTCTGCCTTTTCTTTGTTTCTGAAATAATTTACTATTACGGTATAACCGTTTTCCGCAAACAGTTCAGCCGTTTTTTCTCCTATTCCTCTTGACGCCCCTGTAATGAGTACTGTTTTATTCAAAATATTTATCTCCTCTTTTATTTTTATTGAAAAAAATCATATTTTATGCTAAAATTAAATCATGTGAATATCTCAGAAAGGAAAATTACCATGGATGATAAAAAAATCAAGCGAATAAATGAACTGGCAGCAAAGTCTAAAACACTGGAGGGCCTTACTCCGGATGAAAAAGAAGAACAGCAGCAGCTCCGTAACGAATACCGCTGCAGTATCGTTTCAAATCTGTCATCACAGCTTGAAAACTGTGTAATTGCTGATGACAAGGGAAACAGAAAAAAAGTTACTAAAAAAAAATAAATCTGTAAATTCTTCAAAGCTCTGTGTTGTTATTTTTATCATTTTTCAGTTTGTGTGAAAAATGATAATTTTTTTATGATCCAGATGAGGAAAAGCCTTTTTACCGGTTATTTTTTCAAATCAGCCTTAAAGTTTAAAGGCAGAAGCTCAGATAAAGTAAAGACCTTTGCTTTATTGTTTTCAGACAGAACAATCTCAAAACCAGGGCCGCAGAACTCGCTTATAACCTGAAGACATGCGCCGCATGGAAAACAAGGCTCTGTCATACAGTCACTGTTTTCCGGCGCACCGACTACAGCGATTGCCTTAAAGCCTTTATTTCCTTCGGAAACTGCCTTAAATAAAGCTGTGCGTTCTGCACAGTTTGTCAGCGAATATGAAATGTTTTCTATATTGCAGCCTGTAAAAATTTCTCCGTTTTCACATAGGAGAGCTGCGCCGACCATAAACTTTGAATATACACAGTATGAATTTTTCCTTGCTTCTGATGCAATATCAAGTAATTTATTATACATACTTAAATTTCCTTTCATCACATTGTAATTATTTTATCATATATATATTAATTTTTCAATATAAAAAATATGCAAACTATATAATCTTAATATAATCAAAATAAAATACTTCTATTATAATTGCATAAATCAGCTATTTATAGTATAATTAATATTATGTATGCAGAGGAGTCTGACTCATTCTGCTTATTAAACGTTACTATTCAGCTGTTACGGTTAAGTTATTAATTTGTGCCGGGAATTCCGCTTCTGCAGAAGCGGGCAGGGCTTTCCGGTCGCCCTGCACCTTCGGCCATATATCTCTGACTTATACATATGACCGGATAGTAACTATTAAATCTGATAAAACATTGGAGGTTCAGATATGTGCGGCTATGTAGGGTTTACCAATTCGATTGACAACGCAAATATTATAATCAAAAAAATGATGGATAAAATAAAACACCGCGGGCCTGATGCTGAAGGTCAGTATGTTGACGGTGACATTGCACTCGGGCACAGGAGACTGAGTATTATAGATATAAATCTTGGCGCACAGCCTTTTTTCAGCGAGGACGGTTCAAAGATTCTTGTGTTTAACGGTGAAATATACAACTATAAATCTATACGAGAACAGCTTATCAAAGCAGGCCATGTTTTCAAAACGAACTCTGATACAGAGGTTCTTCTGCAGGGATATGAAGAATACGGCACAAAGCTTCTGAATATGATGCGTGGAATGTTTTCATTTGTTATATGGGATAAAAACAAAAAGGAGCTGTTCGGAGCAAGGGACTTTTTCGGAATAAAGCCCCTTTATTATGCGAACATGGGAAATACATTTATGTTCGGTTCAGAAATAAAAAGCTTCCTTGTACATCCTGAATTTGTAAAGGAACTGAACGAAACAGCTCTTGAAAACTATATGACATTTCAGTATTCGCCTACTTCAGAAACATTTTTCAAAAATGTCTTCAAGCTGCCTCCTGCACATTACTTTATTAAAAATGCCGATGGCTTCAGATGTGAACGCTTCTGGGAAGTAAAATTCGATGCTGACGATAAGCCGCAGCTTGACGACTGGGTAAATAAAATCTCTGATATAATGCATGATTCCGTTGAAGCGCATAAGGTAAGCGACGTAGAAGTCGGAAGCTTTCTGTCAAGCGGCGTTGATTCAAGCTATGTTGCCGCCATTGCAAATGTTGACAAAACATTTACCGTAGGCTTCGGAACAGATGAAAAATATAACGAAATAGGCTGGGCAAAGGAATTTTCAAAGGCAATAAACAAAGAAAACACCAGTAAGGTAATAACCCCTGACGAATACTGGAACAGCCTTTCAAAAATACAATATCACATGGATGAGCCACTTGCAGACCCTTCGGCCATTGCACTTTACTTTGTGTGCAATATAGCCTCCAGCAAACTAAAGGTTGTACTCTCCGGTGAGGGCGCAGATGAAATATTCGGCGGATACAATGTCTACAGTGAACCAAACAGTACATTTTACGATAAAGTTCCTATGGCTTTAAGAAAAAGAATAGGTAAAATATGCGGAAAGCTGCCTGCAAAACGAGGACTTAATTTCTTTGTAAGAAAAGGAAAAACTCTTGAGGAAAGATTCATAGGAAACGCTTATATGTTTACTCCTTCGGAAAGAAAAACTATCCTGAAGGTGAAGACAGACGCACCTGATCCTGCAAAAATAACTGCTCCGTTTTATGAAAAGGTCAGAAACGCCGATGACGTTACAAAAATGCAATACCTTGACCTCCACATGTGGATGGCTGGTGATATTCTTCTTAAAGCTGACAAAATGAGTATGGCAAACTCGCTTGAGCTCCGTGTTCCTTTCCTAGATAAGGAGGTAATGGGTCTTGCAGCAAAAATTCCTGTAAAATACCGCGTGACAAGAAAAGAAATTACAGACGGAAAAACAAAGTATGTAACAAAGTATGCAATGAGAAAAGCTGCCAAAAAGGATACCCCTCCGCAGACTGCAAAAACTGCTGCAAAGAAAAAGCTTGGTTTCCCTGTTCCGATAAGAGTATGGTTGAGAGAAGAAAAATATTATTCTATAGTCAGAAGCAAATTTACATCAGATGCTTCAAATAAATTTTTTAACACTGATCTTCTGATAAAGCTTCTTGATGACCATAAAAACTGTTTATGTGATAACAGCCGAAAAATCTGGACTATATTCACTTTTCTTATATGGTATGATGTTTACTTCAGCAGTTCAAAAGAGGTGTAACTGATGTCCAGTATTGTAACCTATAAATACATTAAACAAAATCCCGATATCATGACATATATAAGGCGTGCTGATCAGGCGCTCGAGGCTATCGGATATACCGAGCATTCATTCGCACATGTTGAAAGAGTCGCACAGACTGCAAGCATGATTCTCACAGAGCTTGACTTCCCTGAGAGAGAGGTGGAGCTTGTAAAAATAGCCGGAATAATGCATGACATTGGAAATGTAATAAACCGCATTGACCACGCACAGAGCGGTGCTGTAATGGCTTTCAGGCTTCTTGACAATCTGAGCATGCCTGCTGAGGAAATATGCTCCATAGTATCCGCAATAGGAAATCATGACGAGTCAACAGCTGTACCGATAGACGCTATATCTGCGGCCCTCATAATAGCAGATAAAACAGATGTCCGCCGTTCCAGAGTGAGGAACAACGATCTTATCACATTTGACATCCATGACCGCGTAAATTATGCGGTTGAGGAATCATCACTCCGATTTAATGAAAATAAAACATCCCTGATTCTTGAGCTTAAAATAAACACAAACATATCATCGGTTATGGAGTATTTTGAAATATTTCTTCACAGAATGCTTTTATGCAAAAAGGCATCTCAGTTTTTCAGATTAAAATTTGAAATGATAGTAAACGGCACGAGTGTCCTTTAAATATTTTAATTTTACAGAGGAGTAAAATACAATGACGTCCAAATATCAACATTTAATTGATCTGAGCGATTACCCTGTTGCATGGTGGAACAAACTTATTTCACTTGGTCAGGATATTTACGCTCATCCGCAGAGATACCACGGTGCATGTCAGAATAAAACAATGGCCACACTCTTCTATGAACCTTCAACCAGAACACAGATGTCATTTCAGACCGCAATGCTGAAGCTCGGAGGCACTATAATAGGCTTCGATAATCCTGCAACTTCATCAGTAGCAAAGGGAGAAAACCTTAAAGATACTACGAAAATAGTCAGTGGATACGCAGATATTATGATTATCCGCCACCCTCTTGAGGGCTCTGCCAAAGCCGCCGCAATATCAGCAGAATGTCCTGTTATAAATGCAGGTGACGGAGGTCATCTGCACCCTACACAAACTCTTACTGATATGCTCACCCTTATAGAGGAAAAAGGCCGCCTTGACAATATGACAATAGGTCTTTGCGGTGACCTTATGAACGGAAGAACCGTGCACTCTCTATGCAAGGCATTATCCTGCTATAAAAACAACAGATTCGTCCTTATTTCATCAAATGAGCTTAAGCTTCCATCATATATAAAGGATATTCTGAATGCAACAGGCAGCGAATACAAAGAAGTCTTTTCACTTGAAGAGGCAATTCCTGAGCTGGACGTTCTGTATATGACACGCATACAGCGTGAACGCTTTGCATCTGAAGAAGCATATCAGCAGCAAAAGGATATTTACATTTTAACCAAACAAAAAATGAAAGCCGCAAAGCCCGATCTTGTAGTTCTCCATCCACTTCCGAGAGTTGATGAAATATCAATGGAGGTTGATGATGACAGCCGTGCTCTTTACTTTAAACAGGCAAAATACGGAGTATTCATACGAATGGCGCTTATTATGGCCATGATTGAAAACAAAAATCCTATTCCACTTATTTCCGGAGAATATCAGAAGAACATTTGCTGTACAAATCCTAAATGTATAACAAACCGTGAACTGTATCTGAAAAAAAGCTTTATAAAATCAGGTGACATAATAGAATGCGAATACTGTGATGAGAGAATACTTCTCTGATTTTTAAAAAATACCTGTGTGACCTAATAAATCACACAGGTATTTTTCGTTATATAAACCAAAAACATTATGTTTCCGAAAATTCATCGTCATCCTCATCATTTTCGTCCATAAGGTCCTCGGAAATATCGTCCATGTCAAAAAAATCAGGAAACTTTACATCCTTTGCTGCTTCCTGAAGCTTTGCTATATTTTCAGGAGAAAGATCATTTATATCCATATCTTTTATAAAAGACATATCCATTCCGTTTATATCTGAAAGATCTACATTGTTAAGATCAGGCATTCCCATTCCTGCAAGTGATGAAAAGTCAGGCATTTCTATACCTTTTTTCTTCATTTTTTCCGTTAATTTATTCATCACCTTTGTCGATCTGGAGAAGTTCTTTTCCATTTTCTTAGCTGTCTTTTCATCGATATCTCCTGATTTAATCTGTTCATTTATATTGTCAGACATTTGCTTTATCATATCAGAAGGTATTCCCAACATCTGAGCCATGTCCCCAATTTGTGAAAAGTCAAATTCTTTCATCTGCATATATCCTTTCATTTATGTAATTTTTCAAACAATACGAATCATTAATCAGGAAAGTAATTTATTATTTATTGATTTATGCATAATAAAAAGAGGAGAGACAACCGGCGTCTGTCCTCTTTTTTTATATATTTTAAGATATTGGATTAACCGAAATACCTGTCAAGAAGTCCCTTAAATGCACAACCATGACGAGCTTCGTCCTTACACATTTCATGAACTGTATCATGGATAGCATCAAGATCAAGTTTCTTTGCAAGTACAGCAATCTTCTTCTTTCCTTCGCATGCTGCGTTTTCAGCCATAACGCGGAGTTCGAGATTTTTCTTTGTAGAATCAGTTAATACATCTCCAAGAAGTTCAGCAAACTTTGCAGCGTGTTCTGCTTCTTCCCATGCTGCTTTTTCAAAATAGCTGCCTATTTCAGGATAGCCTTCTCTGTAAGCAACTCTTGCCATTGCAAGATACATACCTACTTCTGTACATTCACCTGTAAAATTCAGGTTAAGTCCTTCTATAATCTCAGCATTAACACCCTTAGCTACGCCTACTACATGCTTATCAGCCCACTGAAGACCATCTGTTCCTGCTTCTGTAAACTTTGAACCTGGTGCCTTACACTGCGGGCAAGCTTCTGGTGCTGATTCGCCCTCATAAACATATCCACATACTGAGCATATAAATTTTTTCATAGTAATTTTCCTCCATTTTCAATGTTTTTTCTGCTTAATTTTTGTTTTTATCAATAAAAAAATTGATTTCCTTACGTACTTTAAAGTTTACCACAATAGTATATTTAAGTCAAGACTTTTTAAGAAATTATTCTGACTCAAATTTTATTTTTTCACTGTCCGGCTACACCATAAAGTGAGGAATATACCACCAAAGTCCGGGCGACCGCAAAGCCCGGGCGACTCCTCAGAGTCGAAATCTTTTATTGATTATATTTCATTTTTATATTATAATTATTATAATATTAATTTATCAACATATTATACTATGGAAGGAATTATACCATGAAAAAAATCTCAAAGTTTGAAAAAGTAAGTATCGAACAGTTTTCAAAGGACTGGAAAGATACATTCGGAGAATTAAAGGACGAGCAGATAAGTGAAATTTATGAAAAAATAAAGCTTCCTGCAAGAGCAACATCAGGTTCGGCAGGATATGATTTTTATTCTCCTTGTTCATTTGTTTTAAAACCCGGAGAAACTATAAAAATCCCTACAGGAATACGTTCAAAAATAGACGACGGATGGGTTCTTAGCTGCTATCCAAGAAGCGGTCTCGGATTTAAATACAGACTTCAGCTCAACAATACTGTAGGTATTATTGACAGTGATTATTATTATTCCGATAATCAGGGTCATATAATGGCCAAAATCACCAATGACTCAAAAACTGACATGACACTTGATCTCTCTGCAGGCTCGGCATTTATGCAGGGAATTTTCACGGAGTACGGAATTACAGTCGACGATAATGTAACCTCTGTAAGAAACGGCGGATTCGGAAGCACCGATTGATTTTTCATCCAAAAACCCAGGGGGCGACTTAAAATCCCGGTCAAATCAGTTCAAATCAAAATCCTGACACAATTAATATAATAATTTAACCGTATAGTAACAGAAAAACAGCTGTATTTCACACAAATGAAATACAGCTGCCTGTTTTTATTTTATTTTTTCTGTGGTCCCAGTGTAACAGGGTCCTTCATAACATACTGTTTGAGATGCGCAAGGTCAGGAATATTAACTTCCCCGTCTCCTGTTACATCCGCAAGCTCCAGTACTTCTTCAGTAAATGTATAGTCGCCCAGCAGATACTGGCTGAGTAATGTAAGGTCTGTAATATCAACTGTATGATCTCCGTTTACATTACCATACATTTTATTACCTTCTGACGGTAAAACAGAAGATGTGGTCTGTTCAGGAGTTGTTACAGGTTCTGATGTAGTGGTTACCTCCTTGGTTGTTGTAACCGGTTCTGTGGTTGTAACCTGTTTTGTTGTTGTTACAGTGGTTGTAGTTGTAGTAACCGTCGGTGTTGTCTGTGGCTTTTCAGTTACAGGTGGATTTACAACTGTTCCGCCATAGTATTCGGTAATGCTTATACTGTTGCCCATCGTTCCTAATGGCTTCTGATGATCAAGGCTTATGTACTTTCCGCTGCTTGTCTGCCATAGTGATTCTTCAAACAGAGCGTATTTGTCCTTATCCCATGTAGCCCAATCGTTTCCGATAAGTCCGCCTGTATCTCCTGAGTTAGGGTTGATACACCAGAATGTATGGTTTATACGGTTATCTATCATGTAATCTCTAAGCAGCTCCATCCAATGCTGGTTTTTGCCACCGTCCATATGTCCGCCCCATTCGCCTATAAGAAGCGGTGCAATCTTTTCAGCATCAATATATGCCCATGTATCATACCAATAGTCATCAAGAAGGGTCTGTGTTGTAAAGTCCTTGTCAAACCATACCTGGTTATAAACGCTCGGGCCGTAGTCATGAGGTGAATATACAAGCTGAGCATTATAAGCATCACTGCCGAAATCAATAGGATAATCTCTGACGCCTCTGAGATTTCCGCCCCACCATGCGCCGTACCAAGGTGAATTATCTCCGGCATTGAAAATATCAGGTGTATCAAATGTATAGCCTTTTTCAGTCTTTGGATACTGCTCTGTACCTTCAACCATGATAAGAAGGTTAGGATTTACATCAAGTATAGCCTTGCCGCACTTTTCGGCAGCATATTTCCAGTTGTTTTCATCAGTTGTGTTATCCCATTTTGCCATCTGTTCCGGACATTCACCATCGTATCCGCGCTTTCCGTGAGGTTCATTTTCGAGGTCAAATGCGATAATTGTATCGTCATTTTTGAACTGCTCTGCAAGCCATACCCATGAATCTATCCATTCCTTTGTGCCTACGCCGCCCTTGCCGTACCAGAGCTCCCAGCTATGGCCCGAGTTGTCTGAATGAGGACTGTGAGCATCCATCATGATTTTCAGGCCGTATTCCTTGCAGTAGCCGACAATGAGCTTGAATATTTCCCAGCTATCCTTTGTATCTCCGTTTTCATCGGCAAATTCAGGATTGCATACATGATAAGGCGGGTTGTTACTTGCTGTTACACTTGAAACAGCGAGCGGAGAACCGTTCATCCAGCTTACCATAAGTTCAGATGATATAGGCACACGTATGAGATTTATTCCGTGATTTGCTATGTCCTCAAGAATATCTTTTACATCGTACCATGAACCATGAAAGACATTTTCCGTACAGTTGAAGCCAAACCAGTTCGCACCTGTTATCCATGCTTCATTTCCATAAATGTCAACCAGCTTGTCTCCCTCACAATGGAGCCAGTCATCGTTGTTCGAATCTGTTACTGCATGTGCAGTTTCTGCTTTTTGTGCAGGAATTATTCCGCATGATCCTGCAACAGCAAGTAAACATACAACTGCCGTGAACTTTTTAAATGAATTCATATTTTCATTTTCCTCCTCAAATTTCTTATAACTAAAACCACTTAATTAGCTAAACTCTAACACTACTTACATTATACAATAGTTTTATTTTAAATGTCAAGATACTCATTTAATATGTACAAAACACAACATTTGACACAAAATTTTTTTATATATTTACAAATCCATAAGGGCTTCATCGCTGTAAATACTGGTATTTTCCGGATTGCCATTCAGCTGCTACATTTTAAGTTATTGACCCGGCATGAATTTCTAGCCGCAATAACCGACCGGACTTTCCAATCGCCCTGGACCTTCAGTCATATATCTCCACTTTATGCATATAGCTGAACGGTAAATGAATACCCCTTCCGGATATGCGGAAGGGGTATTCATTCTGAAATTATTTTTAGTTGCTGTTACCACGTAGGCCAGCCGGGACGTCCAGGATTCCCTGGGTCTGTTGAAGATCCGGCTGTTCCGGCTACGGATGCACCTGTTATTCTGCCGCCTTCTCCGTACCCGTTTTCATCAAGGGTACCGTCATATGATCCGCCGAGATATACAGAATGTCTGCCTGTATCAAGCTTTGATGAGGCATAAACAACAGCCCCTGTCATATTAATTGACTGAGGAACTTTAATAGCCGAAAGTACATTTCCGTCTGAATCTGCAACCGTTACCATAGTACCTGATGACAGAGCAACTGACGTTCCTTTAAGAAAACCGTTTGCAGCTGTAGGTGATACAAACATGTCCTGAGTTCCGATTCCGAATACCGTACCTCCTGTAAAGCTGAATTTATAACCGTTTCCGTCACCTATGTCAAATATACCGTTGCCGCCTCTTACAGGACCACATACAATAACCGTTCCTCCTGATACGGTAATATTTCCGTTTGAATCGATGCCGTCACCGCCTGCCTCTGAATAAATATATCCGCCGCTTATATTCAGTATGCCTGTTGACGATGACATTCCGCCCTGTCCCCATGGATTTGTATTGGCATTTCCTGAACCGTCGCCTCCGGCAGCATTAAATCCGTCATCAGAAGCTACAACTCTGATATTTCCGCCCTTAACCTCGATGTCATATGCCTCAATACCCTCGTATGAGTTTTTGATATTTATTTTTCCGTCGTTTATTGTAAGCATTTTATCGGAATGAATTCCGTCATCCGAGCTTGCCAGAGTCATTTCTCCTCCGTTTATAACTGTATCGCCGTTTGAATGTATGGAATCATCAGTAGAGTCTATATTTATAGTTCCTCCGTTTATTTCTATTCCGACTGTTCCCTTTATTCCTTTTGCGCTGATATCAGGTTTATTGATATTGCCCTCCTTCATTCCCGGGAATCCGCCGCCCTGCGGAGGAGTGGATAAATCTGATTGAGACGCCTTGCTTCCTGTGTATGTGTAAATATCAAGGTCGCCGGAATTTATTATAACATTACGCTCGGCTGAAACAGCATCACCATATGAATTGACCTTTATTTTACCTCCGTTTATTGTTATATTTCCCTTACCGTCATCAGTACTGTTTGTCGACTTGATTCCATCGCCATAGGTTGTCTTTACGGTTACATTCAGATTTGAAAAATCAGTATCTTCTGAATCCCCTATTTTAACACTGTCTTTTCCGCGTATACCATCATCAATGGCTGTTACGTCTATATTTCCATTAAATATTTTTATATCGTTTTTGGAAACAATACCGTCTGTGCAGTTTCCTTTTACAGTAAGCTTTCCCTTGCCCTTTATTTTCAGATCATCCTTTGAATAAACTGCGCCTGACCTTTCATCTGCATTTACATAATCCGTTCCGTCAGAGATAATGTTTTCAGTACCCTTCTTTACGGAAATAACGCATTCATCACCTATACCTGCAACATAAACAGGCGAATTGTCAGAACAGTTTATCTCCGCGTTTTCAAGTGAAAGTTCAACCTTTCCATCGGGATATTTTTCTTTGTCAACATCAACAATTATCTGTCCGTCGTCAAGTTTTCCTGTTATAACATATGTACCCGGTTCATTTATTGTAACAACACTTCCGTCTGTAACCATACCGGCGCCTGTCACAGAAACTGATTTTCCATTAAGCTTTATTGTTTTTTCCGCATCTGACGGATTCTGTGTTTTACCGATAAACTTACTTATAAGCATAATAAAGTCAACAACGTTTACCTTACCGTCACTGTTTATATCAGCATTTTTAAAATCCTGTGAATCCAGATTACTCATTCCAAGCATATACTCCCTGAGTTTTACTACATCCGCCGCACTTAATATGCCGTCACAGTTTATATCCCCGCTTAAAACAACATCTGCATCAACTGAATTAATCCCGGATTTACTGCCGTTCTTTTCTGATACTGATGAATATGATGTCAGAAGAGCAACCGAGAGAACACCGCATACGACTTTCTTATATGTTTTCTTAAACCTTCTCATGCATTTTACCTCTTTTCTGTTATTAAGACATTACATTTTACATACAATTTCAAATTACAATTCACATAAATATATCACACTATTGCCTGACTTTAAATGAATTATAAATAGAAATTATGTCTTTATTATTACGCGAAAATTAAATTTTAAAGAGTATTCTCTGATAATTATGTGATTGTCATGAGCATATAAATTATCACCTTATATATAACTAACGCCGTAAAATATAATTAATTTTTTAAATAAATTTTTAATCGTTTTTAATATTAAAAAAATTTATACATTTAATCTGATGTATATTTTGATTTATTAAATATGGTTATGATATTGTCATTTATCATAAAAAAGCGCTGTAAAGTCAAGGGTGATTTTAAGATTATTTTAAGAATTATATATTAAAATAAATGTATTAACATATGTACGGATAACACAAGCAGTAAAGAAAGAAGTGGTTATAATGGCATTAAACACCTTCAAGAGAAAAGAAATCAAATTTGTTCTTGATGAATACCAGTACAATTCACTTAATTCTGTTCTGGGTGAATACATGAACCCGGATGCCTTCTGCGTAGACGGCAAGGAATACGGAATTTACAACATTTACTATGACACACCGGACAATTTTCTGATTCGTGAATCTCTTGAAAAACCATACTACAAAGAAAAAATACGTTTAAGAAGCTATTTTTCACCCGCAAAAGAAAACGATACCGTTTATCTGGAAATCAAAAAAAAGATCGGTGGAATAGTAACCAAACGACGTATTTCTCTCACTCTTGCCCAGGCAAATGCGTTTATATTCGAAGGTGAACTTCCTGATTTCAGCAAGGATAAAAAAAGTTATCTGCAAACACAGGTTTTAAGTGAGCTTGTGGCATTTCTCCGAAGCTACCCTGTTAATCCGTGTCAGTACATAAGCTATCAGCGTTCTGCATATTTCGGAAAGGATGACGGAGGATTCAGACTTACATTTGACAAAGCAATTACAGAGCGAAGATTTGACGTCTCATTATCCTCCCCTAATTACGGTTCGCAGCTTTTATTGCCGGGACAGTATCTCATGGAAGTCAAGATTTCAAATTCCATGCCTATCTGGCTTTCACAGCAGCTTGCTGAGCTTGGCGTTTATAAAACAAGTTTCTCAAAGTACGGGCGCGCATTTAAGTCCTATGTAACGGAAACTCACTAATATCATATTTTCGAAAGGATGTATTATTTTGTTTGATTCAATATTCGCAAACGGATTGTCCCCACAGGCCTTTATTATAGGAATTATCAGTTCAATCATATCCGGCTTTTCAATAAGTCTTCTTTACCTTATTACAAACAAAAAGGAAGGTTACTCACAGAGCTATGTCTGGACAATTATTATGCTGCCACCGATAGTAGCTATCGTTATTGCATCTATAGGAAGCAATATTGCAAGCTCACTCAGTCTTGCAGGTGCATTTACACTTGTACGTTTCAGAAGCGCTCCAGGAGATCCGAAGCAGATAGCTTATGTTTTTTATGCAACTGCCACCGGACTCATATGCGGACTCGGATTTATTTTATATGCGCTTATTTTCCTTGTAATTATCGGCGCTATAATTATACTTCTTTATAAAACAAGGTTTGCCGCACCTACAACAAGCAGCATGACATTAAAAGTTACTATTCCTGAAAATCTTAACTACATAGGACTTTTTGACAAGACTCTGAATAAATATACATCCTCATGGATGCTTAAAAGGGTAAAAACAACAGAATTCGGAACTCTTTTTGAGCTTATATACAGTGTAGATGTCAACAACACCGCAAATCAGAAGGAATTTATTGACGAGCTCAGAACACTTAATGGCAATCTCAGTGTTGTACTCGTTCTTTATAAATATGACGACAAGGTTTACGCAGACTGATTTTAATCACAATAACTCATTTTCATTTTCTTAAAACAAATACGGGTCGTACTCAGAACGACCCGTATTTGTTTTTTATGCGTAAAAATCTTTTTCCCATTGATTTTTTCAGTGCAAACATAAACACAATATCCGAAAATATATATATCATCATAACAGGAACAGATGTAATAAATGCTGCCTTATATCTATAAATGTCAAATTTACCGTCTATACTTATTACCGTCCAGACATCCATGGACATCGAAAATAACATGCCTGCCAGAGCTGAATAAAATACAAGGAACACTTTACTGTCTGTTATTTTCCTGTCGGCAAAAAAACCTGCAATAAATCCTGTCATTCCCCATACAAGCATCTGAAACGGCGTCCACGGTCCCTGCCCGAACATCATATTTGAAATTAATGCGGAAACTGAACCTGTAACAAATCCGGACTCTTTTCCAAGATAAAAGCCGGTTATTATAACAAGGGCTGTAACAGGCTTGAAAAAAGGCGTTACGGCAAAGACAAACCGCCCTGCCACAATAACGGAAACCATAACGGATACAAGAACTATATCCATAACACCTTTGTTTTTCATATCATACGAAAGATAAAAAGGAATACAGGACAGAACGGCAGCTGCTGCAGAAATCATTGTATAGCTTCTGTCATTTAAAAATCTGACTCCTGCGAATATTATAAAGATTATGCACGCTATTATAAGTATGTCGATAACAATAATTTTATTTTTTTTCATTTATACGACACATCCTTACAACATCCTGATTTATCAGAATATTTTTGTAATATCCGCGTACTGAAGCAGCCGCAGAGGTTGTGTAAAAATCATTTCCCGAAAAAAATTCTCTCGTTTTTTCACATAACGCACACTCTCCATCAAAAATAAGTGCACATCTATCTGCAAATCTGGCTGCAAA
The DNA here is from genome assembly GCA_023458875.1 of Bacillota bacterium. Classification (GTDB taxonomy): domain Bacteria; phylum Bacillota; class Clostridia; order Oscillospirales; family Ruminococcaceae; genus HUN007. The sequence continues at coordinate 74,185 of JAEWXO010000097.1, forward strand.
CTCAAGATCATGTGTTGACATTATAACTGTCATTCCATTAGCACACAGTTCACGGAGTTTGTTCCCGATAGAATTCTTATAAAATGAATCCATCCCCTTTGTCGCTTCATCAAGCAGAAGAATCCGGGGCTTCTGAAGAAGTATTTTTGCAAGTGCTGCCTTTTGCTGTTCTCCGCCGCTCAAGTCAAACGGATGCCTGTCAAGCAGCTCACCTATCCCCATCATATCGGTTATTTCCTTTATGAATTCCGTATCATCTGTCATCTCACGCAAATCTTCTCTCAGTATATCCTTTGAAAAAACAAGCTGCGGATTCTGGGGAAGAGATGCAATATTGTTCCTGTAAAGATGTAACGGTTTTATCTTACCAATGTTTTTCCCGTTTATCGTTACAGTTCCTCTGTATGCTTTTAATATCCCTGAAATGATATTTACAAGTGTGGTTTTTCCGGCTCCGTTTCCACCGAGAAGACAGAGAAATTCTGATTTTTTTACATTGAGGTCAATTCCCCTTATTATATCGTCTGAATTTCTGCTGTATCTGTACCGGATATCACGCACGGAAATAATATTCTCATTTCTGTCTGTTTTTTCATTATCATTTTCCGGTTTATAAATATTTATTTCATTATCGTAATTTTTTCTTATAAAACGACCGAGTTCTCCTGACGAAAGAGGGCATTCTCCCTTGGCTCCGAGTCCGTAAAATATCTGTATTGACGACGGCATACTGTAAAAATTTTTTTCATATTTTCCGTCTGAAAATATACTGCCTATATCAGATGGCCTGCCTTTATAGATGATTTTTCCGTTATCCATCAGTACTATTCTGTCTGCTGCATCCATAATTCCGTCAAGCTGATGCTCGGCCATAATTACTGTTATTCCAAGCTCTGCGTTAAGCTTTTTTACAATTGAAATAAAATCAGCGGCAGCTATAGGGTCAAGCTGTGATGTGGGCTCGTCCAGTATAAGCAGATGGGGCTTCATAGCCATGACAGAGGCAAGATTTACAAGCTGCTTCTGTCCTCCGGAAAGCTCTGAAATTTTATTTCTGTACCACCTGTTTATACCGAAGTAGCTTGCTGTTTCCGCCACTGTTTTTTTTATTGAGGAACTGTCCATGCCAAGATTTTCAAGGCCGAATGCAAGCTCATGCCACACCGTATCGGTAACCGGCTGCATATCCGGATTCTGCATTACAAATCCCGTCTGAGCCGCCGATACATGATCATCAAGCTCGTGTATCGGTGTTCCTTTGAACTTTATGCTGCCGTTAATTCTGCCGGCAGGCATAAGCTCCTTTTTCATAAGGCGGAGAAGCGTTGATTTTCCACTTCCCGACAGGCCGGATAGCAAAACAAATTCACCCTCATCAATGCTTATGTCTATATTCTGAAGAGCCTTCCTGTCATTTCCGGAGTACGCATAGCTCAGGTTTTTGATTTCAATAATTTTCAAATCATTCTGCTCCTTAATTCGATAGCTGTAGGGATCAGTACAAACATTGATGAAATCACATATGATATTATGTGAACTGCATCTGTACCGATATCCTGTAAATACGGATAGTAACTGTATTCAAACGCCTTTTTGTTTAAAACAATCATGAATATAATAAATATCAAAGATAATGTTATTAACATAACATCCGGTTTACGCATTTTAAAAACAGAACAGGAGGTTCTTTTCCGTATTCCGAATCCCCTTGATCTCATCGAGGCCGCAGTATCAACTGAATTTTCTATTGCCCATGTAAGAAGCACGGATATTATTGTGAGGTTTGATCTGATTTTTTCATATAAATTATCACAGTAATATAATCCCATTGCTTTTCTGGTGTTTTTTATTTCGCATTGCTTTATTTTAAGCATCGGGATAAACCTTAAGGACATTGAAATAATTATTGAAAGCGTCCTTGATAAATATGATGCGATATAGAGAGTTTTTTCCGAATCATTTATTGTGTTAAAGCATTTTCCCCAGATAAAAACGGCTGCAAGCATCACTGAAATAAAAAAGCCATATACAAGGGCCTCAAGTGTAAATGCACTGTCATTTATAAAAAACAAAGGCGTTCCGCCGTATCTGTTTATAAGCGGGTTTACTGTCGTAATGACAAGCATAAACGGCAGCAATTTTTTTATTTCCGTAAGCATTTCCTGTATTCCCAGAACAGCGCTGCTGTAAATAACGGCTCCTGTAAATGAAATTACAATAAACACCGGGTTCCCCGAAGCAACGGAAAATGTGAATAATGCCACAAACAACATGTATATACATGCCGGATGATAATAAGACAGCTCTTTCAATTTATATCCCTTCCTAAATCACAGCTGAATGCCCATCTGATAATATCACCGTCAGACACAGCAACTTCATTGCAGCCTTTTCCCGACTGTTCTCCGTTTACGGTAAATATCCATCCGCTGAGCTCTCCGCAGGAAAACTCATAAATATTATTTACAGACTTTATATATACTGTTCCGAGTGAATTGTCTGATGAGCCCTGAAATGCAATCTGTATCTTATTTTTCTTTACCGCCCTCTGAAGAATATCATAAACTGAATCTCCCTCATAAAATTCAAACTCTGTTGCAGCAAGTATTTTACCGTCATCCGGAATAGAACCGCTCTCTTTAAGCTGAGAATCAAGCTTGTCCATATTATAAAGTATCGTGCTGCAGTCTATACTCAGAGTTACTGTTCCCACTGCAGTCTGCGTTTTTTTGATATCATTATCTGAATAATATCTGTCTTTTGATTTAATATCTATACTGCTGATTATAAGCAGAAGCAATGCTATTAATGTAAAAATAATAAGAAGATTGTTTCTGAGCTTTATTTTCTTTTTAAATATTATCAGAATAAACGCTGTTCCTGCGGCAAACGAAATAAGAATAATAAGCTTTATATTAATATTTTTGTCATCATTATTTTTATTCTCTGATTTTTTTTCAGATACTTCCTCATCATTTTCTGAATTAAAAGTTTTAGTGACGACTGATGAAGCGGATTTTGAGAGCTTTCCGCTTGCGTATTCTAATTCAGAAACAGCCGCCTTAACAGTATCCAAAGCTTCTGACTGAGATAGTGTAGTCTCTGCGTTTTCAGGTATAGCCTGTGTCAACGAAGGTGCCTCACTGTTCTGGAGTTCTTGTTGTACTTTATCACCGCACTTACCGGTGCTGTCGTTATTGGCAGAGTAGTCATACACCCCAAAATCAAAAAACGGTGACTGTGATGTACTGAATCTGTAAAGTGAAACAAGTCCCATCATGGACTGAACGCTTGACATCTGATTTGACTGTCCTGTACCCCGTACATGAGAAAAGCCACCGTCATCACACCTGTATCCTATAAGTCCGTCGAATATATTGTTACCGTTCTTGATAAAACGTGAATCTGACGAAATATCAATATTCATTGCCGTGAGTGCAATCATTACCTGTGCTGTACTTTCAGCGTTAAATGTGCCGAAGCTCTGAAAATCACCATCCGCACCCTGTGTTTCTGATAAAATATTTACAGCTCTGTCCACAGCGTATTTTACTGTATCGTTTTCGTTATAATGCGGTGCAAGAGCTGTTATTACATTCGCGGTTATGTCCGCATCACATGATGTACCCATAAGAGAAAATCCGCCGTCCTCAAGCTGCTGTGACAAAATCTCGTTTATAATATTTTCACGTGTGTAGTATGAATTGTCAGGAATACTGTATTTCATTGAATCAAGAGCAATAAGCCCCCATACCCATCCCGACAGTCCCTGCTTTCCAAGTGACACTGTGTTTCCTCTGTTGTAAACACCATCTGATAAAAGATTTATTGTCCCCGAGCTTTTTGTATCCAGTGAAAGAGGATTACCCCCGCATGATAAAACCGTCAGAATCATCCTGTGCCACTCTGTAGATTTTACAGGATCCAGCTTATACTGAGTCTGATACGACGAATCAATATAATCTGTAAGAGATGCAAGATATGAATTGTAGTCATCGGAAATATTATATCTTGACAATGCAACTGCATACCAGTCGGCATTTGGGTTTCCCGAATTTTCAAGCAGCCCGCTTAAAAGCAGACTGCCTGATTTTCCGTATAATTTCTTTGAATATTCTATAATACCGTTGATTACATTCTGATTATCCTGTATCTCATAAGCCATGACATTGTGCATGCTGCCGGAAACAAAAAGCTGTGTTATAAGTATTGCAAATGTCAGAAATACCGATACAATTTTTTTCATCATTTTCTTCTCTTCTTAGCCGCTATTCCCGCAGTCACAGCAGCAGCCCCGGCTGATATAATAAGTGCTGAAACGGCGTTATCACCTGTGTCAGGAGATTTTACAGCTTTTGTTGCAGATGTTGCAGTAGTTGTACCGGTTGCTGCAGACGAAGCTGTTGTTACAGAGGTTGTTGCTGAGGATGATGTAGTCGTATCGGTTACTGTCCCTTTGTCAGCTGCTGACTGTGCTTTATCGTATGCTGCTTTGAGTTCAGTATATGCGTTATTTATCTTATCCTGATCAGCTTTTAAATCAGAAGCATCCAGAACAGCCTTATCATAAGCTTTTTTCAGTTCTTCATCGTATTTTAATATATTTACGGCATCTGCCATGATTGCGTACAGATCATCCCTGTCCGCAGCCGGAGTAAGCGACTCTGAGCCTCCCCATGACGAATTGTCTATACCTATATCCGAACCGTAGCCGTAAATTGTGAATTCGTAACGTAAAACATCGCCGTCAACAGGTCTGTATTCAGACAATCCTGAAGCGGAAGGTTTATTGTTTACTACATATACCCATCCTGACGGTGTATAATAATCACCTGCATTCAGCCATCCGTTCATTGAACGTTTGTTTTCTATCTCGCCCTTGCCAAGAGCCTTTACAGCATCAGAAATATACTGTGGTATGTCTGCCTCTTCGCTTCCGCTGTCAGCTATTGATGATACATAGTCTGACGCACTTGACGTAAGACCTTTTCCGGCATTGATATTCCCGTTTCCCAGAAACCTTTTTGTAATATCAACACCGCTTTCGCCCGTGTAAAAAGGAACACTCTGTGGTTCTTTTACAAAGCCCTGACCAAGTACAAATTTTTCGGCTGTCATTGTGATATAGCCTGCCGGCTCTGCTGTTTCATCTGCCGAAACCGCAAATGCTGATGTCATGAGCATGGATAAAACTGCAATTGACGAAATAATTACTTTTGTTGCTTTCATTTTTTATTCCTCCGATAAAAACTTAAAATTTACAAGTCTTACAGGTCTTCTGACTTAAAATCATCCTCCGGTTCATGTCTTCCCGAAACATTTCAGTGACACAGCCTTGAACCGTTGTCATTATCACAGCAGCGGAGACTGTTACGGATTTTCACCGTATTCCCTTAAAAACTCATATGTTATAATTCTATACTTTTTTGGACGGTTTGTCAACAGCTTTACCGCTCAGGAAAGCTACGGAATTGACTGGGCTTTGCGGTCGTGCCTTTAACCTTCGGTCAAATATCTGCATAACGTTATGGCATGGCTGAATATCAGCAAAATCCCTCAATACAGAATTTTACAGTCAGCACCTTTATAAAAAAATCATCCGCTTCTTATAAAGGGATGATTTTTTGTGAAATCTAATTGTTTTTTTCATCGTTATCAGAAAGATACTTTTCAACTATGAACTTAGGGCGCTTTTTAGTCTCAAGATAAGACTTTCCGACATACTCACCTATAATACCGATTGCAAGGAGCTGCAATCCCCCTATAGCCCAGATTGAAACGATTGTTGAAGTCCATCCTATTTCTGTCTGTCCTGTAAAATATCTTATCAATGAATATATAAGCATAATTATACTTACAAAAAATATAATTGCTCCGAGAAGCGATATCATCTTTATCGGCTTTGTTGAAAGTGAAGTGATTCCCTCCCATGCAAAAGCAAGCATTTTTTTCAGAGGGTATTTTGACTCACCTGCAAACCTTTCTTTTCTCTCGTAATAAACAGTATCACTCTTGTATCCGATCATCGGAACTACACCGCGCAGAAAGAGATTTACCTCTTCAAAGCTTTCGAGTCCGTCAAGAGCACGTCTGCTCATAAGGCGGTAATCAGCATGGTTAAATACAATATCTGCCCCCATGAGCTTCATAATCTTATAGAAGCCTTCTGCCGTGAACTTTTTAAAAAAAGTATCGGTTTTACGTGCGCTTCTTACACCGTATACAACATCACAGCCTTCATAATACTTGTCTATCATTCCGTCAATTGCATTTATATCATCCTGAAGGTCTGCGTCAAGCGAAATTGCCATATCACAGTGATCCCTGACGGTCATAAGTCCGCAAAGAAGTGCATTCTGGTGTCCCTTGTTCCTTGAGAGCTTTATTCCCTGAAAAATATTGTTTTCGTCATGCAGTCCGCATATCATCTGCCACGTTTTATCCTTTGAACCGTCATTTACAAACACTATGCGGCTTTTGTCGGATATCTTATTGTTTTTTATAAGCGTATCCATTTTGTCCTTCAGCTGCTTTGACGTTTCAGGAAGGACCTCCTCTTCATTGTAGCAAGGAATTACCAAATATAATGTATCCATAAAAACCTCCGTTATTTCCAGAATGCGAATAAATATTCCATCGTATAGCATATACCAGGATAATCATTTACTGAGAATGTGAAATTAAATATCTGAATGCTGTTTATTATTACAGCAGAAACTGCTGATAAAGCCATGAATTTATTAATAAAACTCTTTTTTATTTTATCCTTTGATTTTATATACAGATAAAAGATTATTGCATAAGCTCCCAGAATCATCTGCCATGAAAAATCAGCTGTGTATCTTACCGCATATCCGCTTTCCCACGTTGAAAAAATTATTATAAACGGCATTAAAATACACGGAACGCCTATCGTCAGAAGAGCTTTGGTTCTTGCTTTTTTATCAGGAAGGCTTTTAAGTACTCTCCTGCTGAAAAAATATGCAAATACAGGAAATGCAAGAAAAAGTATTCCCGACGTGTTTCCTATATCCGAGAAATAATATCCGTTTACATCAAATTTCGCAAATTCCGTTGTTATAAACGGATATTCAACTGAAAAGGACGGTACTGCAAACAGATAATTAAAAAGTCCTATCACAACAAATATTGTATGATACTGTGAATGTAAAAAATCGTTTATTGTAAGTGAATATTTTATTCCAAAATCAAAAGGCGAACCAAAACGTGCATTATTATACCACATCTGTACGCCTGCAAGTAAAATTAAAGGAACTAACGCGCACACAAGATATACTGCCTTGTTCATTTGCTTGTTTTTTCCGGAACCTGATTTTTTCTTGGAATCATCAGATTCAATTGCAGGAACTGATATTGAATCTTCTTTTTTGAATAAACCGTATGCAAAGTAAATACATGCACATATGCAGTATACTGCCAGTGTCGGGCGGCACAGCACAGCCAGTCCCATAAACAGTGATGAAAGAGCGACTTTGACAAGTGAGATTTTTCCTTTGCAAAGTACATTTGACGAAAACAACATAAACGACCCTATTGCAACAAACATAAACCCTGACGATATAGAAATTTCATAAAAAATATTTCTTCCGATACAGAACCATATTCCGCATGCGGATAAAAGAATCACATGTCCGGCTATAGCTATTCCAACAGGTATCTTCCTGTATAATTTTTTCAGGAACACGTAATAAGTCAGACTGAGGAAAATCATTCCTATAATTGAAAAGAGCATTATGGAAAGATTTGTCGAACAATAAAATCCGGTTATCAGGTGATATGGGAGATAGAGCAGAATTACAGGAGCTATCCCGTAATATGAATAATATTTTCCGTTATAATATACATGATCCCACTCGTATTCAAATCCGGCATCGCCCCTCTGACTCCAGTCAAACGGATTCTTAAGTTCAGCGAGCTCTTCAGGTGGATCCATAAGAAGCGATATCTGCTTGTTTTCAAAAGCCTCGACAAGCTCTTCGGTTATCTGATTTCCCTGAGTAAGTCTCAGATGGTCCTTCATTGTATTGTCGTTGCCAAGCTTAGCATTTATAATAAATACCGTCAGGACACAGCATCCGGCCGTCAAAGCACTGAAAATAATTGCACACAGCTTGTTTGCCCTGTAAAACGGAATCTTGAATAATCTGTACGACACTACTGAATATAAAAGTACAGAAAGCATTACAACAAGGAATATTCTTATGTAAGAAATATCAAACGGTATCGCCTTATTGATTGTTATACTTTTAACCACAATAGCATCATAATCTTTGTAACCTGTGAATTTCACCCTCATCTTTCCCAGTTTTCCTGAAAACTCACAAGGAGCATAGCCTGATTTGTCATTGTTATATACGATATTCCACTTTGCTATATCATAACGGTAGTCAGCATGAGTTTCGTCAGTAATATCCACAACAACGCGTGTATTCTGAGTCCTGCCCTTGAATTCTACATCTGCAAATATTGTATCGACAGGGCATTTCAGATTGTTATATTCAATAAGAACTTCATCCTTGCCGTTGATTGTGAGAGTGTCAGATCCCGGATCATAATTAAACTTACCGTTTGAAATAGAAGCCTGCGACAACGGAAGTTTTTTCTCAAACTGACTTTCAAACAGAAGCTTATACGACGGAGCCTGAAAAACAGTAAGCTCAAGTACTGCTACTATAAGAAATGCTTTACCGAAAAATCTGAGTATATCCATATTTTTTTTATGTCCGAAATACCATGTTATAATTTCAATAACAGCGGTTATACCCAGAAGAGTAAACGCCCCATCAAACCTGCCATTTATAATGCCTGCAAAATCAGCCAATCCTGCTAAAGCTATTATAATACCTGCAATTATACAGCCCTTTTTTTTATCATTTTCTTTTTTTGATTCATTATTATCTGAGAATTTTTTTATTGCAATACTTAGAAAGACTGTTGCCAATAAAAACAAAACAAATAAAATCGTCATCTGTAGTTCCACCTTTGTTTTTAATTAATAATAAATTCTGTATTATTCAGTATATCAGCTATTTATCAATATACATTTTTTATTGTATCACAAAAAAGAACATATTTCAATATTTTTTACCTAGCTGATAAAATTCACACATACCATAATTTCAAATTAACCACCACATTTAATACCTTTTATCTATCAATTATGCTACAAAAATAAAATAAAAAAGTCCGTACCGGAATTTATTTTTCCGGCGGAACTTTCTTATCTTGTTTTTTCTTCAGAATACCTGCAACAAATACAACCGCTGATGGAATAACTATGACGTCCCCTATAACTGAATAAAGACTTTTTCCGGATACACATGAAATATTACTCTTCAGTGTATATAAAACATTTTCAGGCGCCCTTGAAATAACCTGTCCTGTCGGTGAAATTACCGATGTTATTCCTGACGTGCTGCATCTGACAACATAACGGCTGTTCTCTACTGCCCTCAGTATTGAATGCGAATGATGCTGTGCGACCTCGGATGAACCACTGAACCACGAATCATTGCTCAGTATCATTAAAAAATCCGCGTTTTCAGATACAGCCTTTCTTGCTGCTGACGGATATAACGATTCAAAGCATATTATACACCCTGCAAGTCCGCAGCCGGTATCAATTGTCACTTCATCTCCGCCCTTTGAAAAATTACCTATCTCTGTAAAAGTATTTCGTATTAAGTTTCCTGCAAGCCATTCAAGAGGCACCATTTCTCCAAACGGCACCAATATTTTTTTTGAGTATATTTCAGAAATTTTTCCATCAGGATAAATAGCTGCCATCGAATTGTATTTGCGCTTGTCCTTATATGAATAAAATCCGAATACAAGATTTATTTTTTTGGAATTTGCCAGATCAGCTATCATTTTTAATTTTTCAGAATTTTCTTTAATATTAAAGTTAATTGCCGACTCCGGAAGTACAACAATGCTTTCATCCTTGTATGAAATATTTTTCAGAGCTGAAATATAGTAATCAAGCGTCTGATTTTCAGAATATTTGTGCTTCTGACTCTCGCCTATATTAGACTGAAGCAGTATTACCTGAATATCATCACCGCACCTGAATTTTCTGCTTGTATTTATTTTTCCATATAAAACATTCAGTGAAAAAATAATCAACAGTACCTCAGTGCCTAAAATAAAACGTTTTCTGCATTTTACATTGCATATAATATATCCGAGAAGTGCATTGACTACAACAATCAGAAAAGATGTAAACAGGCTTCCGAATAAATTTGCCGACTGAATAAATTCAGTGTAGGTTGTCACTGATACGGCCATTCTGAACCACGGAAATGCCAAAGGATATAACGTCTCATGAAACCATTCTCCCAGTATAAAAAGCAGAGCAAATTTGAATACATCGCCAATATTTTTTTTCTGAAGTGATGCGTATACACACATTATAAGCGCCATAATCACTGCGTGCACGGCAGACTCCACAATTATCAGAAAAATAATAAGTATCAGCGTTTTTATTTTTCCGTTATACATTTTTTCATTGATTTCGGAAAGCCAGCTCAGTGAAACAATCATAAACACCAGATAGAAAAAAAATATTCTTCTGAATATTTCCGTTTTTTTTATGTTTTCTGATTTAAATATTATAACAAAGAGAGGAACCATTGAAAAGAAAGCCATAAATACAAATCTGCTGCTGTACATACACATGGACGCCGCTGCTCCGGATGCCGAACAAATAAAAATATCAGATATTTTTCCGAATCTAGCCGAGCAGCGCATCTATTTTTTTCCTGTCAAAGCCTATAATAACATTACCGTCTATAACACTTACCGGTATAGCTGACTGTCCGGAAATCCTGTAGAGTTCCTTTGCATTTTCCTCACTCTTTTTTACATCCGCCACATCATACTTAACCCCCTTTTTGTCAAGATATGCTTTTAGCTCTCTGCAGTAGCCGCAATCATCTGATGAATATATCTTAATCATAAAACCACTCCTTTATTATAATTTCATTTTACCGTTTACTATCTTTTCAGCATTAAGCGCTGCAATTGTTCCGTCTGAAACTGCAGTTGTAATTTGTCTGTATTCCTTTGCTCTGACATCTCCGGCTGCATATACTCCAAAAATATTTGTCTTCAGATCATCGTCAGCAATGATGTATCCGTTTTCGTCAACTGAAATATATTCTGTAAATATACCTGTATTTGGCTTGCATCCGATATAAGCAAATACACCGTCAACCGGAATAATTGAGCTTGTATTGCTTCTGGTATTTTTTATTTCTGCAGCAATTACCCTGTTTTCACCAATAAGCCCCGTAAGGTCCCAGTTATACAATATTTTTATGTTCTCAATGGATTTTAATCTGTCAATTAAAATATTTTCACAATGAAAGCTGTCCTTTCTCCTTATCATTATTACTTTGTCTGCTATAGAGGATAAATATATTGCTGCTGATACGGCACTATTCCCACCGCCTATAACAGCAACAGTTTTATTTTTGTAAATTGTTCCGTCGCATGTTGCGCAATAATGTACACCGTTTCCTCTCAGCTTTTCTTCGCCTGCAATATTAAGAGGAGTAACCGAGGAACCGGAAGCAATAATCACAGATTTCGCATTATACACGGCCTCTGATGTAGTTATGATTTTCTTATTATCCGTTAGACTTACTTTTACAGTCTCAGAAAATTCGTTTATTTTTGCTCCGCTCTTTATTGCCTGTTCCTTCATATTGTCAGCAAGTTCTGCCCCTGATATATCACTGTATGACGGGTAATTTTCAATTTTATTTATCGATGAAAGCTGCCCCCCCACAGCAGACGTTTCACTCAAAACCGTATTAAGTCCTGCCCTGGACGAATATATTGCCGCAGTAAGCCCTGCAGCACCTCCACCTATAATAAATACATCTGTTTCTGTCTCCATACTATTTCCTCCATTACTGCACTGCTGATGTTATTTTACATCATTACACAATAAAATATACATTTGTTAAATATGATTTTTTAATTATTTTAAACTACTTATACTTATCCAGCCGTATGCGTATTCCAGGGTCAAAGGTGTGACCGCAAAGCCCGATTGATTTGTGTCGATTCAAAATCACGGCATATCAACCCAATTTCATTGGTATATATGCAATATATCGTCAACATTTATATATCATTATTGTACAAATTTATTTTTTTAAACCAAAAAGTGTTGACATAATAATTATGACGTGCTATACTAATGTCAATGAAGGAAATGAAACGTTTGATATAAGGCAAAACTACTGAAAAGTAGTGACGCAAAGCTAGAGGGACTAAACTGAACGATATTTTAAAATGAACAACACCTTCCTTAAAATGTTCAGCAAACGTCAGCCAGTTGCCTGCTTTCGTATCAAAGATTACAATTAATGAGTGTACAATCATTAAAAGCAATCTAAAGTTTTAAAACAACATTATCTTTTATCTTAACAAAATGTTTTATTGAGGTTAATAAACTCAGACTTTATGCGAAAGTTTACGGTTTGTTTCCCCGAACGTTATGTCAGGGCGGTTTCTAATCCTTTTTTAAATATTACATGCAAAGAATAAAAGTCTCCCAATCGAAATGGACAAAATCTGGTTTTCCTTCATAAATTTTTATTTGCCGAAGGACAGGTTAGATTTATAAGCTCCATTGTTTTAAACTTTCTCCTTTCAATTTCTAAATTTTTAAATTTCTCCTTTCAAACTTTCTTTAAAACTTTCTTTAAAACTTTCTAAATTCTAATTCTCCAAAACACTATTACGCAAACAAAAAAATAACGAGGGATATATCAGCTAATATGCAAGGATATATCCCCCTTTATTTTTTTGTGTATAAATCATACTTTATCTTTAGCCACTATATATATATCATATGTGTAATATAGATATATATCCAGAGGTCAAAGGCGCTACCGGAAAGTCCGGCCGAATCACGCCGACTCGAAATTCCTGCTCTTAAACAATGTTATCATTGACATTTATTTTTTTCTATGATAAAATTGTATCACAGAGTATAAACTATATTAAAGCTCTGGTTTTAACAGCATGGCAATGGCAGAATTGCTTCGCTGTTGCATTTACCAAAGACAATGACTCTTGAAAGGATTCATTATTAATTATCAGGGGGCAAAAAAACTTGAATATTCCACTAAAATTAAAGCCCGCATTTAAAGACTATATATGGGGCGGCACAAAGCTCAGAAATGAATTCAATAAAAAATGTAACCTTCAGAAGATATCAGAAAGCTGGGAGCTGTCATGTCACAAGGACGGAAATTCAACTGTTGAAAATGGTCCGGACGCAGGAATTACCTTAGCTGAATATATTCAGAAATACGGAAAAGATATACTCGGAACAAACTGTGCAAAATTTGATAAACTACCTGTTCTTATAAAGCTTATTGACGCCAAGGAAAATCTTTCCGTTCAGGTCCATCCCGCAAATGACTATGCACTGTCAACAGAAGGCGAATACGGCAAAACGGAAATGTGGTATATAGTCGACTGTGAAGAAGATGCCTCTTTACTGTACGGATTTCAAAAGGATATTACAAAGGAAGAATTTACAAAGCGAATAGAAAACAATACACTTCTTGAGGTTACAAAGAGTGTACCGGTCAAAAAAGGTGATGTTTTCTTTATAGAAGCAGGAACCCTTCATGCTATAGGCAGGGGAATCCTTATTGCAGAAATCCAGCAAAATTCAAACACTACATATAGAATTTACGACTATGGAAGAACAGATAAAAACGGTAACAGGCGGGAACTCCACATACAAAAAGCATGCGATGTTACAAAGCTCTGTCCTGCTGACTCATGCCCTTATAATCCTGAAGAAAAATACAACGGATACTCTCAGCATCTTCTTTCATCATGCGAGTATTTCACTGTAAATTTACTTGATGTATCATCCTCTGCCAGTCTTGCAGCAGATGAAAAATCCTTCTGTCACATTCTCGTGATTGACGGAAGCTGTACATTGAGAAGTGACTCATATGATGATATTGAATTAATAAAGGGTGACAGTGTATTTATCCCTGCCGGATTCGGAAGCTTCCATATAGACGGATCATGCAAGCTGATAAAGACTCATATAGATTAATATTAACGGAGGATTATTATGAAATACTATGTTGGAATTGACCTCGGTGGAACAAACATTTCAGCCGGAGTGGTAAATGAAAATTACGAAATTATTGCAAAGTCTTCAACAAAAACAAACTGCCCAAGACCGGCCGAAGAAATAGCAGAGGATATGGCAAAGACCGCTTTGGATTCAATAAAAAAAGCCGAGCTTTCACTGGATCAGATAGAATGGATAGGTATAGGAACACCGGGAATAGCAAACTCCTCAACCGGAATTATTGAGTACTCAAACAATCTTGATTTTACAAATGTCCCTATGGCTGAATATATTCAAAAATATATTGACAAGCCTGTATTCATTGAAAATGACGCAAATGCAGCCGCATACGGAGAATTCGTTGCAGGTGCTGCAAAGGATTCTGTAAATGCCGTATGTATTACACTTGGAACAGGTGTAGGCGGAGGAATAATAATAGACGGAAAAATTTATTCCGGTTCAAATTCTGCAGGTGCAGAACTCGGACATATGGTAATCGAAGTTGACGGACCTCAGTGCACCTGTGGCCGCAAGGGTTGTTTTGAAGTATTTTCATCCGCTACGGGTCTTATCAGGATGACAAAAGAAGCAATGGAAAAAGATCCAAACAGCAGTATGTGGAAGTTATCTTCTGAAAGAAACAATAAGGTAACAGCAAGAACTTCATTTGATGCCATGCGTTCAGGAGATAAGTCAGCTGCGGAAGTAGTCGATAAATATATCAAATATCTTGCAGCAGGAATAACAAATATAATAAACATATTCCAGCCTGATATTTTCTGCATAGGCGGAGGTGTATGTAACGAGGGCGACCCTCTTCTCCTTCCTGTACGTGAGCTTGTTAAAAAAGAAGTTTACACAAGAAATTCAAAGAAAAACACAAAAATTGTTATTGCTGAGCTCGGTAATGATGCTGGTATAATCGGTGCAGCATTTTTAGGAAATGCAATAAACAATTAATTTTAATTACTGTTCAATCAGAGTTTATCTTTCTGCTTAATAAATTCAAGGATGTCCCCCACCTATAGGGAGACATCCTTTTTGTTTCTTCATATAAATCCGTATATAATCACTAAAATACTTTTTATTTTCCACGTCTCTTACTTTTAAGTTCACTCGCATTATAGCCTCTTTCTGCAAGTTCTTTATGGAATTTTGCGTCAATTTTAGCTAGTTTCTTTGCATCCTTAGGAGAAAGCATGCGTTTTGGCTGATTGCTGTAATTATTTACAGGCGGATTGCTGTAAAGGCTCTTACTTGATGAAGGTACATACGGTATGTAATCAGGTACTATATCTTCTTTTTCTGATGTCTTATTTTTTTCTTCAGAAGAACCTGCGGCTGCACCTAGCTGACGCAAAGCCTCTTCTATTGAATCTACCATAGGTGTATCGTTCTGATGATTAAACAATACAGGTATTGGTTTCTTTTTAATCTTGTCTTCTTCATTCAGCACTGGTGCATTTCCTAAAGATGAATTATTAATCTGTGAAATATCAGCATTTGAAAATGTATTGTTGTTTTTAAACTGATTACGTGATGAACCGTTATTTATATTATTATATGACTGTGCAGCAGAATTATAGTTCTGACTGAATGAATTGTTAAACTGTGAAATATCAGGCTGTGACTCTACAGGAGTAGATGTGTATGCATTTTGTATTGAACCTGAATTTCCGTACAGCGGCTGCTGCTGATACGGTGTATACGGAGCTGCCGATACAGTGTCCTGCTGCATTGAAGAAGGCATTATAAATTTGTCTGGAATACTAAAGCCTGATGCTGATGATACCGCTGAAAATTCGTCTGCTGTTGAATGTACGTTTGATATAACAGGTGGTACCGCAGACACAAACTCATTTGCAGGAGGTACTATTGATACAAATTCATTTACAGGAGCCTGTACATGAGATACAAACGGCTGATTAACATCCTGAGACTGTAATTGTTCAATATCTGCAAAATCATTAATAACCGGAGCTGCAGGTATCGGCTGACTTACCTGTGACTGAGTAAATTGATTTACAGATGCCTGTATATCAAGTGACTCAAACTGAAGTGAATTTGATTGCTGGTATGTCGGCTGGCTAAGAGGTACACTGTTCATATCTGATATATCCGGTACTTCTATACTGTCAAACGATGAATTAAAGCTCTGTGTCTGCGCAGATGACAGCTGATCTGAATACAGTGTCTGTGACGAAACAGTTGAATTTGCATATGGCTGGGATACAGGTACTAATTCAGGAACCTCAGGCACAACAAAATCGCCTATTATATCATTAGACTTCTGAACTGAAACTGAACCGAATTCCGAATTAGAAATGCTGTTTATATCATTGGAACTTACATATTCGGCTCCAACCAACGGTATCTGATTTGAGTAAAACGATGAAGCATCTCCCGTAACAGGTGCGCTGACAGAAGCGTCATCATTTTCAGTCTCTGTCTCAAACTGGGAAAGTATTTCATCAGCGGCGGATATAATATTGCTGATCGCATTAAATGATTGTGGCTTTGGAGCAGAAACCTCTTCCTGAGGAATTGTCTCCTTTTTTATAATAAACTGTGACAAAAAATCATCATCTGCAGCTGTCGTCTTTTTAATCTCCGGAGCATTAGATGATTTTATCTCATTCTGCTGAGACTGATATGTCTGATTCTCAAATGTTGAGTTGTTGAAATCTGATATTGACTGCTGATAATCAGGATATGCCACTGTCGGCTGTGCATACGGGAGTGAAGCTTGCTGATACTGATTATAAAATGTATTGTCGGGCATGTCGGCTTTTAACGGAGGCAACTCACTTGTTTTCTGATGTACTTTTGAATCACGTTTAGCTGCGGCTTCCGCCTCACGCCTGAGCACATATTCTTCATATGTAGATTCTGTCGCTAATCCCTGTTTCTTTTCACGTGCAAAACGCTTTCTTTCTTCTCTGGCAAGCCTCAGTTCCTCACGATTGCTTTCACGAATCAGTTTTGTTGCAAATACCTCTTTACATCTTTCGCATTTGAGATCGGTGATATCTGTCATTTCGCCTTCTCTTGAATACCCGGAATTTCCCTGAAGTCTTATTCCGCATCCCGTTTTTCTGTCGTTATCGGCACCATGTATTATATTATCCTTATTTGAACGAATTAATGTTATCGGCATAGTTTACCTCCTATTTAACTTGGTCATTAATATATATTATAAATCAATTTATAATTAATTGCAACTCTTTTTATAAAAATTACGATTATATTCTTAAGTTTTTTACGAAATAAACAACTTTGTATTATTAAAGAGACAAACAAAAAAATATTATGCACAAAAATATTTTTATTTAAAAATATTTTTTGTTAGCAATACCGTAATTAAACACTTAAATCCCAACACTTACCTTATTGTTAAAATATTATGGATTTTTAATGTTAATTACATGACCATTTAAACATATACCAAAAGTTCAAGGGCGACAGGTAAGTCCCGGCGATTCGTGCCGGGTCGAAAGACCTGTATAAGCATTATCCCCTTTATTGGCTGAATAGTAACAATATCAGCCTTCATCGTAAATACCGATTATTATCCGC
This sequence comes from Bacillota bacterium, assembly GCA_023458875.1. Lineage (GTDB taxonomy): Bacteria > Bacillota > Clostridia > Oscillospirales > Ruminococcaceae > HUN007. The sequence goes on from JAEWXO010000097.1 coordinate 91,898, forward strand.
CTTGACAATATGAATTATAACATGTATAATTATAAATTAGGTTATCTTTTTTAGTGAGGGGCTATTATATGCTGGATATTATAAATGATTTTTTATCATATGACTTTTTAAAAAAGGCTCTTATTGTCGGGCTTCTCGTAACACTTTCAGCTTCACTGCTTGGTGTCAGTCTTGTATTAAAAAGATTTTCAATGATCGGTGACGGTCTTTCTCATGTAGGATTCGGTGCGATATCAATTGCAGCTGCGCTCAACATTGCACCGCTTAAAATCTCAATTCCTATCGTTGTTATTGCTGCATTTCTGCTTCTGAAGCTAAGTCAGAACAGCAAAATTAACGGTGACGCTTCCATAGCAATAATCTCAAGCAGTTCACTGGCAATAGGTGTATTTATCAATTCTCTCTCATCAAATATTAAATCAGATCTCAGCAGTTATATGTTCGGAAGCATCCTTGCAATAAGCAATGAGGATCTGTTAATCAGTGTGATTCTTTCTATTGTCGTAATTATTTTATTTATTATATTCTATAACCGCATTTTTTCAATAACATTTGATGAAGCATTCGCTAAGGCTACCGGGATTAACTCAGGCTTTTACAATATGCTTATTGCCTTCTTAACAGCGATTACAACCGTTATAGGCATGCGTCTTATGGGTGCGTTACTTATGTCAAGCCTTCTTATCTTCCCGGCTCTGACTTCAATGCGGATATGTAAAAGCTTTAAATCAGTAGTTGTTTTTTCTGCTATAGTTTCCACTGTTTGTTTTATTACCGGACTTGCTCTTTCATACCGGATCAATACACCTGCCGGTTCAACAATAGTAATAGTTAATCTGTCCGTGTTCATTGTTTCATTTATAGCCGGAAGGTTTATAAGATGTAAATAGATTACTATCAGGTCATTAGGCTTTAGTCATTTATTTTGCAGGGATTTAGATTCGCACGAATCGACCGGGCTTTCCAATCTCGCCTTTAACCTTCGGTAATATATCTTCTTCACTTTAAAGTATAGCCGAATAGTAATGTAATTTTTTTTACTACTTCATAAATACATATTTTTAGCTCAGATCACTGATTAATAAACAGTCATCTGAGCTTTTTACATATGCATTTTAATATCATTATAAGCAAAAAGAGCCACACTTTTAAGTATGACTCTTTTTGTTGTAAATAAAATATTATATATTTTTAGAAAACATTATCTGTTTGTTATTATTCCTTAACGCCGCCTTCTGCTACACCATCAACGATTGTTCTTGAAAGTATGCAGTATATAATTATAACAGGCAGGATTGAAAGGAATATTGCTATATATCTTACACCAAGGTCTGAAAGCTTATCATTTGAAAGAATAGACGATACCATCATAGGCATGGTAAGCTGTTTTTCTTCTCTTGAAATAAGAATCATAGAAGGTGTGTAGAAGTTATTCCAGTTTGAAATAAATGAGAATATTGCCTGTACACCTAAAGCAGGCTTCATCATTGGCAAACCTATTGTCAGAAATGTTCTGAACTCACCTGTACCATCGATACGAGCTGCTTCAACGATATCAAGCGGGAACGATGACTTCATATACTGACGCATATAGAATACGATTGGCGGAGCTGCTGCTGCAGGGAGAATAAGTGGCCAGTATGTATCTGTAAGACCAATCTGGTTCATAAACTGTACAAAACCAACAGAAGTAACCTGAACAGGCACCATCATAACAAGAAGAATTGCTGTGTATGCAGGTGTTTTTGCTTTAAAATCGTAAACTACAAGACCATAAGCGGTCATTGCTGAGAAAAATACTGTAAGGAATGATGCTCCTATAGTGATAATTGCACTGTTTCTGTAACCTAAAGCTGCGCTATAGTTAATTGTTCCTATTTCATCCAGACGAATAGTCTCTTTAATGTTTTTGAAAAAGTGACCATTAGGTAAAAAGCTTATACCTTCATTGATAATATTCTGTGATGAACGTGTACTATTTACAAAAAGTATGTATATAGGAAGCAAACATATAATAGTCAGGGCTATGAGGAAAATCATAACACCAATTGACTTCATACGCACCTTTGCCGCATAGCTGTCATTTATATTACCGTTTTTAGTCATAATCAAAAACCTCCGAAAGATGATTTACGCTGCATCTTCATCTGTTTTTTTGCTTCTTTTATTTGTTTTTTCTTAGCAACTGCATCTTTATCAATGTTCATAATAAAGCAAACTGATCCCAATGCAGCGGTTACAATAAATAAAAGTACGGAAGCAGCAGCAGAATAACCATAGTTATGCGGTACATTATGGAAATGATTATAAATATAAACAGCTATTGTTTCTGTAAACCTGTTAGTTGTTGTACCTTCTCTGAACAGATAAGGGAGATCCCACATCTGAAGTCCACCAATCATGGATGTAATCATTACATAAATAACCATAGGGCGGAGAAGAGGTACTGTTATTTTTGTAAAAACCTGTCTGCTGTTAGCGCCATCAATATCTGCAGCCTCAAATAAAGAAGGACTGATACCCATAATAGCGGCCATAAGCATGATCATAGTATTTCCAAACCACATCCATGTTTGTGCAAACATGATAACAAAACGCGAATTCCATTCGTTTCTTACAAAGTCAATAGGCTTTTCCATACCCATACCCATAAGTAAACTATTTATAGGGCCATACTTTGTTTTTGAGAATAACATCAAAAATAAAGCAGCTACTGAAGCAGCTGTTACAATATTCGGCAGATACATTACAATCTTGAAAAACGTCTTACCTTTAATTTTCAGATTTATATCTGTAAACCATACAGCTAAGAGCAGTGATAATGCCAACTGCGGAATAAAGTTACCAAACCATAGTATTAAAGTATTCTGGAAAACTCTTATCACATTTTTGTGCTGAGCTACTACTGAAAGATTTCCTTCTCCTATTATCAAATCTTTGAAATTCTGAAGTCCTACAAAAGTATTAGTAGCCGCATCACCGTTACCATACAAGCTTAATTTAAAAGTATTTAAGAGTGGAAATAACTGAAAAATAAAATAAATGATAAAAAAAGGCAAAATAAACATATATCCGTATTTAGCATAACTAATGGAACGAATTTTATTTTGTGCACTCGATCTCATTCTCAAAAAGCCCTCCCTAGAATTAGATTTGTATAACTAATATATTAACTACATAACACGTACCTATAAGACAATTTCTGCCTTATAGGTAGTGTAATAATAGTTAAATATGTTTTATTTTTTATACGAAAAATTAATTCCAGTTAAGGTCTGGAAGCTTACCAGCAACGTTTGTTTTGAATGCTTCGAGAGCCTCGTCTACTGATCCGTATACGCCATCAGCGTAATCCTGAACTGCAGTTGAGAATTCAGTCTTGATTACTGCATCATATGGAGTAATCTTTCCTGTCATATCGATTCCCTGAGCAACTTCATTAAGTACTTCGAACTGGTTCTGACCGCCAAGAACCGGTGCACCTTCATATGACTTATCCTTGATAATCTTTTCCATTACGTTCTTATTGGACATGTATTCACCCTTTGAAAGAGCATAAGCTTCTGCTGTATCTTCCTTAGTTGTGAAGAATTCGATGAATTCCTTAGCAATTGTCTTGTTGTCGCATCTTGTTGTAGGTGCAAGCCATGTACCGCCCCAGTAGAATTCTGCTGGTCCAACTATACATTTCCAATCACCGAATGTTGCTCCGCCTTCGCCGCCTGCAGCAGCTGAAAGGATTGCATCACCAAAGCCCCATGTTGAAATAAAGAATCCCATAACGTCATCGCTCTGACCTAATGGCTTCCAGTTGTCTGACCACTGAGTAACCTGTGTTACATAGTTCTTTGTCCAGAGTGTTTTTGCAAATTCAGCGTAATCTGAGCAGTAATCATCAACTACGAGCTTGTTGTCTGCATCAACCCAAGCTGTTGAACGTGAGCCTGAGTAAACCTGCCATACACCGCCGAGTGTTGCTGATAAAGCTGTCTTTCCATCTGTCTTTTCGCTAAGCTCCTTAGCTGTTGCTTCGAACTTATCCCAGTCTGCAACCTTAGCCTGCATTTCTTCTGGTGTCTTAACGCCGAGGAATTCTTCAGCGAGGTCTTCTCTGTAGCAGAATCCGCCTGCTGCTGACTGCCATGAAACACCCTTTAAAACGCCTGTTGTTGTTGATTTACCGATTTCGAGAACGTATGGATAAAGAGCTGAGAAATCGTCTTCTTTAAGTCCGAGTGACTCGAGTGGAACTGTCTGTGTGTCATCATTTATAAACTGGAGGCACCAGTCTGCTTCGAGGAACATGATATCAGCATCATTGCTTTCATCAGCAAGATATGCAGTATACTGTTCTGCAGCCTGACCGCCCTGTACACCAAAGCTCTTGATGTTGATCTGTTCTGGCTTGTAACCTGTCTTTTCGCAGAATAAGTCAACCATTGGCTGGCTGTCGTCTGTGTTCCAGCATAAAATTGTAAGCTTGTCGCCGTCGTCTGAAAGCTCAGGAGCTGCTGCCGGTGTTGAAGATGAATCAACTGTGCTTGATGATTCCTTTGATGATGAATCAGCTACTGAAGAAGAATCTTTCTTTGATGATGAACTTTCTTCATCACCACATCCGTAAAGTGCTGTTGCAGACATAGCAAGAGCTGCAATTAAAGCTAATGTTTTCTTTAAATTTTTCATTTCTAAATTTTCCTCCTTAATAATTGTATTATATTTAATAAATATAATAGGCTTTTATAATGTCAGATCCTTTACGGACTGACCCTTCAGTAATTGTGTTTCAATTACTATCTGTCGCTGGGTTTCCGGGATCTCTTCCCCTCTTATCAGTTTAAGAAGAAGATTTGCGGCACTTGTACCTAAAAGCTTTGCGTCCTGATACACAGTTGTTATATTAGGCTTTAAAATCTGGCCCATCTGTATTCCGTCGTATCCAACAATTGAAATATCATCAGGGGATTTCATGCCTAATTCTTCTGCTGCAATGAATGCACCGTAAGCTGAAATATCATCCGGCATAATTATACAAGTTGGCGGGTCATACAGCTTCAGCATTTGTGAAACCATTTTTTTTGCTGAATCAATATCATTATACCTGCTCTGCTTGACATAATCAATTTCTACAGTAAGCCCCAGCTGCTTCATTGTTTCAATGTATGTATCAAGCCTGACTGATGTGACCTGTGAAGTATCACCATAAATATATCCTATTTTTCTGTGTCCCATACCGTAGACATATTCGATGATATCTCTCATACCCTGACGGCTGTCAGAATAAACAGAATAATCACGCTTTGAAAAAAAGTCTATTGAAACGACTGCAATCCTGCTTCTCATAAGCGCAATAACTTCACTATCATAAAAATCAACACATGCTATAAGCACTCCGTCTACATTTCTGTATAAGCAATGCTCATAGTACGTCATTTTCTGGTCAGCACCATTTCCGGAACCGATAAACATTATATCATATCCATGATTCTCAACTGTAACTTTAAAGCTATCTATTACAGATGAAAAATGACTGTGCCTGATACCGCTTCCGATCTTATCTGCAAATACAATTCCGATTGTGTTTGTTTTGCTTGTTTTCAATGCCTTTGCCTGAGAATTCGGAAAATATCCTAACTCAGCTGCCATATCTCTGACTCTTTTTTTTGTCGCTGCGCTGATATCGCTGCAATCATTAAGTGCTTTACTTACCGTTGCAGTGGAAACACCACATTTTTTTGCAATATCTTTAATAGAAGTCATCAACAAAACCTCATTGATTCTAGCATATTGAATAAACAGAAGATAATCCAATGGTATATAGGATGGTTTTTTTATCTTATATCAATAATATACGCCAGAACAACTCAAAAGTCAATGAATACTACAACATTGTTATCTTTATTGAACAACATGCACAAATATCATTGCTAATTATAGTGTGAATTATGAATTTATCTTTATAAAAGGGAATAATGTTAACAAAACGGTTAAAATCACTTTTTGCATTTTTAATGAATTTTTTGTTTGATTATAAATACACTTTATAGTATAATATAAATAGTATTTAATAAAAATCTATAAACACCGGAGGTATTTATGTCTTTTTATCCATTTTCTCTTAAGCCGGACATGCTTGTGTTTACTTGCTGTCACATTCTTGAAAAAAATAAACCAATAACATTTGTAACACACCACTTTGATGATAACAACTGGCAGTTTACATGCAGTTCAGTTCATAATGATACGGATGCTGTAATTATAAGTATAAGCGAACTGTGTGAAATTGATCCCAGCATAGAGGAGCTTTGCGATATGCCGGTAGGACATTTTGCAACAAGAAAAAATAAAAATGCAAAATGGATCATTTCAAAGATGCCTGATGAGCAGTCGTATCCTATAAATCCAAACTAACAAAAATAATTATATATCATTTTAATAAAATAGTCAAGCATTTATAATCATTTATAGTAATAATTTTTTAGTGCATTGTAAAAATAAAGCTAAATATACTGTTAATTTTTATCACTATTTCAAAATTCATCTTTTTGAAGCTTTTTTATGATTATTTATTGAGACTTGTTCAGTTACCGTTGAGTCACTATGATCTTAGCAGGGATTTCGATTTAAGCGGAATCGACCGGACTTTGCGATTGCCCGGACTTCGATCATATATCTGACTGACTTTATGGTATTTCTGAATAATAATGAAAATTTGATATTAAAATGAAAAATCGGTACCCGTTTAAAGCCGGGGACCGGTTTTTTAATATTATTTTTTTGCAGCTCTGCTCTGAGCCATTCTTTTTTCTCTTCTTCTTTTTGCCCGTTTGTTTATTGTGTATATTACTATTACTATGTATATTATTGACAATCCTGTTGCTATTTTTATTGCCTTTGAAAATGAATCGGAATCAAAGTATGATTCGACAATCGCCATTGAGTATTTTACAAATGAACGTTCAACATCACCATAAGCTAAAAGGTCAACCTTTGCTATCTCATTTCCGGAATACCTCAGTGTAAGTGTTCCAAGCTTCTCTCCTGCTTTGATAGGTGCGTTAAGTTCATCATATACGTATTCGATATCGCTTCTGTCAATTGTGTCTGTATTTAATGTTGTGTTCCACATACATGCTACGTCGTTTGCAGGCTTAAGATTTATTGAATCCTTCCCCTTTGCATAATTTACCTTCAATGTACGCACTTCTTCTGATGATGCAAGTACAATTGTATGCCTGATGTTTTCAAATGCCCAGTCAAACAGTGTTATCGCATCTTCCACATGAAAAAATATTGGTTCACTGTTTAGTTGAAGCGGTGCATTCATAAGGACAACAAGATAATTTGCCCCATCCTTTGACGCTTTTGCAGCAAGACATCTTCCGGATTGATTTGAGTTTCCTGTTTTTATACCTTTAGTACCAGGATAATATTTTTCACTTCCCGAATCCATCATAGGATTTACGTTTTGGAGCAGTATTCCGTCTTCGTCAAGATTTGTCGGAGGAATCTGATATGAATACTGTGCTGCCATTTCCGAAAATCCACGTAAATTGAGCGCATATTCCGTAATAAGCATCATATCTCTCGCTGTAGAATACTGTTCATCATCATGAAGTCCTGTAGGATTTGTAAAATGAGTGTTTAAAGCGCCTATCTCAACAGCTTTTTCGTTCATTTTGTTTACAAAGCTATCTATATTATTTCCGCCTAAATTATATGCAAGTGTAAGAGCCGCTTCACATGAAGACCCCAGAAGCATCGCATATATAAGACCTTTTGCCGAAATCTGCTCGCCGGGACTGATAAAGCATGTTGTTATCTCGTTATACGGATACTTTTCTTCAGGATAGAGGTTTCTGTATTCTTCAAATACATCATTTATTAGTTCGGGACATTCATATGTTTCATCAAGATTGCTTATGCTTTCCATTGTAACTATTGCTGTCATTATCTGAACAAGCTGTGCAGGTGGCTTTTTCATATCAGCATTTTTTTCATATACAACTGTCTGAGTATCAAGATTGTAAAGAATTGATGCTTCACTGTTAATTTTTTTTACCGGACGGAACGAAATAGCTTTAACATTATCCGGCCTGATAATGTTAAACAAAACAATAATTGTTGTTAAAACACTTAAGATTTTTTTCATCGATATCCCTCACTATTAATACAATTTTTTTATATATAATTATTATATCAAATTTTTGTTTGCTTTAAAAGAGTTTTTATCAAAAAATTTCACAAAAATAAAATAAAGCATTTACTGTACAGCTTTTTTATGATAGAATATAATATGTAGACACGCTAATAATTATTTTTGATAAACAGGTGATTAAATGATATATATTACAGGTGATACACACGGTGACTTTTCCCGCTTTAAGGATTCCACAACAAGAAAAATCAAAAAAGGTGACACACTGATTGTCTGCGGAGATTTTGGATTTATATGGAACGGAAGCAGAGCTGAAAAACAGATTCTTAAGAAAATCGGTGAGCTTCGGTATACTGTAGCATTCATAGACGGTTGCCACGAAAATTTCAAGCTCCTCGAAGAGTATCCGGAACTACAGTGGAACGGCGGTACAGCCCGTTCTATTTCAGGCAAGCTGGTGCATTTAAAACGCGGTCAGGTGTATAACATCGAAGGTAAGAAAATTTTTACCTTTGGTGGCGGACACAGCCAGGACATTGATATCAGACGTGAAACAGATACATGGTTTGAACAGGAGCAGCCTACAGAAGCTGATGTTGAAGAAGGTGTTAAAAATCTGCTTGCAAACGAAGGAAAGGTTGATTATATTGTAACGCATGAGCCTCCGCAGTCATTAAAAAAGTGTCTCGATATTGATATGCTGCACAGGCTGGAAACAGACACCTTTTTTGAGCAGATAATTGACCAGTGCAGCTTTGAAAAATGGTTTTTCGGAAAATGCCACATGAATAAAATTATTCCTCAAAAGTTCTATGCTCTGTTTGACAATGTAATCAGACTTGAAAAATAAAGTTTTTCTATAGCACTCTTTTATTCTTAATGAAAAAATGACTGTAAAAAAACTCTTAACGCTGAAATCACAATCTCATTTATTTTGAGACTGTGATTTCTTTTTTATATTAAAAATTAAACGTTATTATTCAGCCAACAGATATTTCTATACAACCCATAGCCTATAAAGAGGCGGGGGATATTCTCTGTGTTGCTATTAACGGGTATTTTTTCTCCTGATAAATTATGAATTTGCACATTTTGAGGACGAAGCTTTTCGGTTTCGTCCTCGTGTTTGAGAAAATTTTTATTGTTTCTTCAACACATGCGGATTAATAATACGTCTCCACATCTTTTGTTTCATCTTTTTCAGCCATAAAGTCTATTGCATTCATCATGTACCATTTGCCGTTAATTTCAAACAGCATAAACTGCGAATCAGTTACAGTGTTTTTACCTAGATTTCCTTCAACCTTAAAAGTGATTGCAAGTTCATAGCCGTCATTGAATTTTGTACCTTTAAGTCCGTCTTCGTAATATCCTATATACTCATCCTGGTACTTTGTAAGCTCTTCCTCGGTATACTGCTTTTCTGACAGAACGTCATATGTTATTTTAAAATCTCTTCCATACTTATTAGTCATTTCCTGATAATATGAATCAAGATATAATATTGCAGCCTTATGTACATTTTCATCTTCCTCAGGAATTTTACCTAATATGATATATGCATATCGCTCTGAAAGATACTTTGAATAATAATCTGTAAAAGGTGAAATAAATTTCTTGTAATCATTCATTTCACAGCCTTCAATATATGCTTTTATAGGTTTTTCATAATAATCGCTCGGCTCTTTAAATATTAATGTAATCGCTACAACTAATAATGTTATCAGCAATACTCCACCTGTTGCTATAGAAGAAATAATCAGTATAGATTTTTTCTTTTGCTTTTTTTCGATTTCCTTTTGTTTTGCCAGCACCTCTGCGCCGGGAATTTTTTTAAGGCATTCAGGACATTCAAATGCCTCATCATCCATCTCTGCACCGCAATACTTACATAGTTTACTCATAAAATAATTAACCCTTTCGCAAAAAATAAAAATCAATTAAGGGATTTGTCCCAATGATACCCTGTATCTGAGGGGCATCTTAACTAAGCTATATATTAATCTTAACCTATTTATTTTATTATGTCAACTGCTTCACAGTAATTTCATTTATACATCATTTTGATTGTTGCTAAGCATTAACGATGGTTAAGCTATTAATACGACAGGAATTTCGAATCGCACAAGTTGACCGGGCTTTGCGGTCGCACCTTTGACCTTCGCCCATGACTGCATCACTTTATGATATAGATGTATCTTTTTAGGAATATGATTCTATAAATTTGTTTAATGCATCAAATGCTATATCGTAATTTTTTTTCATCTTTTTTTGATATCTGGCTCCGTTTGAGACTTTTCTTATTCCTATATAGTAGTCAGTGTTGTCATCAGCATTTCCGCTGTATTCTATGTCTTTGAAAAAATCAGATCCGGAAAAGTAAAATCCGTATTTTTTTATATTTCCATTTTCAGGATAATATGCCGACAGATCATCAAGAGTAAGATCCGGCTGAATCTGTTCATATACATCCTTGTCCGCCATGACAAGCAGGGTATCACCTGACTGCATAAGAGCATAAAGCTTTGTTGTATTTGATGTAAGCAAATAAGAAGCTGTATCTTCTGAAACAGGCATGTAATATGCAGAAACATGAACCTCACCGTTTCCGTTTACATCATCTATATACTGTTCAAAAACCTTTGAAATCTCTTCGCCGGAATATTCAAGATAATCATCATTTATAAGAATCATTATTGTCATATCCGGATTATCTTTTGTTGCATAATCATATATGAGAAACCCGGCAATAACTGCAAAGCATGCGCAAATAATAACCATTGCTTTGTTTCTGTAAAAAAAGCTGCTGATTTTCTGAAACAGTGTATACTTTTTCTCAGGCTCAGCGGAATCTGTCTTTGGGCCTTCCTGTTCATCCGTTACTCCCTGCTTTAGTTTTATAAGCTCCAGACGTTCTTCATTAAGCTTTCTGCTATATTCTTCTTTTGTTTTTTCATTTCTCTCAGCTGTTTTTTTCTGTCTGTCTGCCTCTTGCTTTATTCTTTCACTTTTTTCTTTCTTATTTACTTCTCTTATAGTATCAAGAATTCCTTTTTCTTCGTTTTTTTCTTTGCCTTCTTTATTTTCTTTATTGCTCATCAGCTATCATTCCTTCAGTTTTATCTTTGACAAATGCATATATACAGACTACGGGCGACATTATCTCTGCCGCCCGTCATTGGTTTTATTTGCCTTTTCAGTCTAATGGCTTCATAGTAGGGAATAAAAGAACATCTCTGATTGATGCACTGTCTGTAAGAAGCATCACAAGACGATCAAGTCCGAATCCAAGTCCGCCTGTAGGAGGCATACCGTATTCGAGTGCTGTAACAAAATCTTCATCAACTTCGGCATTTGCTCCCTGTGAACGTTTTGCCTCTACCTGTTTAACAAAACGCTCCTTCTGATCAATAGGATCATTAAGCTCTGAGAAAGCATTGCCCATTTCTCTTGCATAAATAAAATACTCAAACCTCTCTGTAAATGCAGGATCTGAAGGCTTTCTCTTTGCAAGAGGGGAATTTTCAACAGGATAATCATATATTATAGTTGGCTGGATAAGCTTTTTCTCAACAAATTCGTCAAAGAAAGCAATAAGAACATGTCCCTTTGTGGCTGATGCGCCTTCTTCAACTTCAACGTTATGTTCCTTGGCACATTTTCTTGCATCTTCATCAGTTTTCCATTCGTTGTAGTCAACACCGGCATATTTCTTTACTGACTCTGCCATAGTAAGTCTTTCCCACGGGCCTGCCATGTTGATTTCTACGCCCTGATATGAAATGACATCGGTTCCGCATATTTTTCTTGTGATTTTTATATACATATCCTCTATAAGGTCCATCATTCCGAAATAATCAGTATATGCCTGATACATTTCTATTGATGTAAATTCAGGATTGTGTGAGGTATCCATACCTTCATTTCTGAATATTCTTCCTACTTCGTAAACCTTGTTGAATCCGCCGACAATAAGACGCTTCAGGTAAAGCTCGGTTTCTATTCTTAAGTACATATCAAGATCAAGAGCGTTGTGATGTGTGATAAACGGTCTTGCGGCTGCACCTATTTCAAGAGTATGGAGTACAGGTGTATCTACTTCAAGATATCCGAGATTATCAAGATACTGTCTGATTTCTCTTAAAATCATACTTCTCTTTACGAATGTTTCCTTGACTGAAGGATTGCATATGAGATCTACATAACGCTGACGGTATCTCATATCCTGATCTTTTAATCCATGCCATTTTTCCGGAAGCGGAAGCAGTGATTTTGATAAAAGCTTTACTTTCTGAGCATGAATTGATATTTCGCCTTTTTTTGTACGGAAAACAAACCCCTCTATACCGACGATATCACCGATATCCCATTTTTTGAACTCTGCAAACTCCTCTTCGCCTATATCGTTCATTCTTACGTATATCTGCATTCTGTCAGTTTCATCACGCACATCTATGAAATTGGCCTTGCCCATATCACGCCAGCTCATAATTCTTCCGGCAACAGAAACTGTCTGATTTTCCATCTGCTCGAATTTATCTCTTATTTCAATATTTTTGGCTGTTACTTCGTATTTTGTGATTTCATAAGGATTTTTATTATTCTTTTTTAATTCGTCAAGCTTTTCTATTCTGACTTTTTTTAAAATATTTATGTCCTGTTCCTGAAGTTCTTCCTGTAACTGATCATTTGTATTATCGCTCATTAATGATAACCCTTACCTTTCTTATTTTGAAATAGATATAACCTCAAATTGAAGCTCACCTACAGGTGCTTCAACTGTAAATATTTCTCCGACTTTTTTCTTTATTGCTGCTTTGCCGATAGGTGAATCATCTGAAACTTTTCCTTCAGACGGGTTTGCTTCTGTTGTACCGACAATTTTTATTTTTTCTATTTTATCACGGTCTGTTCTTTTTATCTCAATTGTAGAGCCAACGCCTACTTCATTTGTGGAAATTCTGTCATCATCAACTACCTCGGCATTTGCAATTGTATTTTCCATTTCTGCAATGGTAGCTTCCAGAATACCCTGTTCATTTTTAGCCTCATCATACTCGGCATTTTCTGATAAGTCTCCGAATGCTCTTGCTTCTTTAAGCTTCTGTGCAACCTCAGCTCTTCTGACAGTAATAAGATAAGTTAACTCCTGTTCAAGCTTTTCATAACCCTCACGGGACATTTGTTTCTTTTCAGCCATAATTTTTCTCCTCAGCATCAATATTTATATTATTAATTACATTAATGTACATGTCTGTAAAACAGAATTAAATTGCTGTTTTACACAGGCTTTAGGAATCTGCAATTTCATAATATCTGTTATAGCCCTTTGAATAGGCCCTAATTATTATATTATAGCATATCCGTATTCATTTATCAATATTTTTAATTTATATATCATATAAATTGTCACTATGGTTAAGTTATTGATTTGGCAGAGGTTTTGATTCTGCGGAATCGACCGGGCTTTGCGATCGCGCCTCTAACCTTTGGTCATATATCCATAACCAGTGTATATAAGCAATAAATAAGTTTAATTTATTTTAGCTTTTAATATTTCAATTGCTTTGTCGAGTTGTTCGTCGTTGCTTGTCTGTTCGTCATCCTTTACTTCGTAGTCAGGTGCAAGACCTATTTCGTTATAACAATCTGATTTTGTTGTTTTGTAGGTTGCGACCGTCAGTATGACAGTGCTTCCGTCGCTTAATTTGAATGTGTCCTGCATAACACCCTTGCCGTATGAATTCTGACCGACAAGAGGAACGTTTTTGAAGTCTCTGAGTGAAGCTGAAAAAAGCTCTGCTCCGCTTGCAGAATTCTCATTCATCAGAACAACCATAGGAATGTCTGTTTCCTCTGCATCTGACTTAATAATAGTATCCTTATCACCGTTTTTATATATAGCAACTGCGATATCACCCTCAGGAAGAAGCGGATCAAGGCATTCTTCAACTGATGAAACAAGACCGCCGCCGTTATTTCGCACATCAAATATTATTCCCTTTGCACCGGCATCAATAAGCTCTTTCATTTTTTCGGACAGCTGCTCCGGTGTCTTATCATTAAATTTTGAAATTGATATATGAGCTGCAGAATTATCAATCAATTCGCCTTCTACTGTAATAATTTCAATCTTTTCACGTTTTAAAGTAAAATCCGATGTTACTTCACCGCGTTTTATTCCAAGTGTAAGCTCTGAATCAGGCTCACCGTTCTGAATAGCCATAACCGATTCTTCGTATCCTGTTTTTGCAACATCATTACCGTTTACACTTACAATAATATCTCCTGCATTTAATCCGGCTTTGCTTGAAGGAGTATTTTCACTTACCTCCACTATATTCATATATCCATCATCTGTTATGGTTACCGAGACGCCTATGCCGGTATGAACACCCATCTGGCTTTCGCTGTTCTGATTTGTTGATTCCAGATTCTGATAACGTGAATACTTGTCTTCAAGCCCCCCTATATATCCGCCCACTGCACCGTCAATCAGGTTTTTTCGGTCCATGTCATCTTTGTAAAAAAATTTATTGACATATGCTTCTGCTTCACTTAAAAGCTTGTATTCTTTGTATTTGTTATAATACAGCATATTCATAAAAAAATATGTTATTGCAAAAGTCATAAATATACTCACAACAACAAGTGTAATTACAACGTTCAAAGAAATCTTTTTATCTTTTTTCATAATATTATCAAGACCACTGGTCCTTTCATTTTACTTTGTAGTAAACGACATTCTGTTTAAGCTTTGCTTACAGATTATTTATTTCCTAAGTTCCCATAGTGCAGAATACATCATACCGACCGGAATGCTTCCGGTCAATATGATGTACATAATGTTTATTAATAATAACTGCTCGGATCTACATTTTTTCCGTTCTTAAGAACTTCATAATGAAGATGATATCCGGTTGAATATCCTGTAGTTCCTACATATCCTACAGTCTGTCCTTTTGTAACAGCCTGTCCGGATGATACAATAATTGACTGACAATGACCGTACAATGTTGAGTATGTACCGTCATTATGTACTATTGTAAGATAATTTCCATATCCACCGCCACATCCGCAGCTGTAATTCTTTGAATAATTATGTGTGCATGAATTTGATACTGATACAACAACACCATCATCAGCGGCAACAATTGCAGCTCCTGCTATTCCTCCGCCTGCTATATCAATGCCACGATGGAAACTGCTGTCAAAGCTTCTGTATCCATATGTACTGGAAAGATAATAAAATCCAGGTACAGGCCATGCTAATCCCTGAGTTGGCGGTACTGCTACAGGTGGCTGAGGTGCAGGTGTAGGTGTAGGTGCAGGCGTAGAAGGTGCAGAAGGTGTCTGTGACGAACCTGAGTTCTGCTTAGCTGCATTATCAGCTGCAATTCTTGCTTCTTCAGCTTTTCGAGCCTCTTCATCCGCCTTTCTTTTTTCCTCTGCCTTTTTCTCTGCTTCTTTTCGTGCAGCTTCCTGAGCTGCAGCAATATCAGCGAGGATTCTGTCATGTTCCTCTTCCTGTTCTGATATTATCTGTTGTTTTTCCTCTATGCTTACAGAAACATCTTGCTTTTCCTCATTAAGAAGATCAAGCTGATGCTGGGTTTCCTGAAAATCTATTGTCAGCTGGTCAAGAACTTCGGAAAATTCCTGTTTTCTTTGATTTGCTTCAACCATGTTCTCGTCGAGCTCTTTTTGTTTTGCATTGAGAGAATCTGTAAGATTTTTAAGTTCCTCAAGCTGAGTGTTAAGCTCGTTTATAATTTCATCGTCATGCTTTGCAACTCTGGAAACAAGCTCCATTTTTGCAAGCATATCATAAAAATCAGTTGAACCGGTAAGCACTGCTGAGATTGTATCATTTCCTGATACATAAGCTGCTCTGATTCTTTGCTTGAAAAGTTCTATGTTTTCATCAATATCTCTGTTTTTATCAGCTATCTGCTGCTTTAGTTCTTCAATCTTTTCATTGTTTTCTGCTATTTCATTATCAATTTTATTGATCTGAGTCATAACATAGTCGATATTCTGATTCTGGAGTTCAATTTTCTCATTAAGAGAATTCTGATATTCAACTTTTAATTTTTCGTCACTGACAATTGTGTCATACTGTTCCTTTGCCTGTGTTATTTCTGCCTGAAGCTGTTTGATTTTTTCGTTATTTTCTTCTTTTAATGCCTCAAGTTCTTCAATTGTCTGCGTTGCTTTTATCGGCATTGTTTTTGTGTCGTTAAATATGTATGAGTTGAATGAAATTATTCCTATAAGCGATAATGCTAATATTTTGGCTTTTAAGCTTTTATTCATACCTTGTACTGATTTCCTTTCATCTTTAATTATTTACCGTTAAGCCGTAATAGATCCGGCTTTTAATGTAACTAAACCTGAAGATGCTTTGATGTACTTGTTACGCTTCCAATTGCGCCTATTATTGCACCTGTGCAAAGATATAATGCAATAACAAAATATTTTACTTCACTGAACGGAAGTGGCTCATTTACTCCTATAGTTTTCCAGAATGAAACGTCATTTGTGATTATATCCATAACCATTGTGTAAACATAATATGTAACAGCTGAAGCACCTACGCCGGACACAAGTCCTGTGAACAAGCCTTCAAAAAAGAACGGTATTCTGATGAAGGCATTTGTCGCTCCTACATACTTCATAATATTAATTTCACGACGTCTTGAATACACGCTTGCTCTTGTTGAGTTTGATATCATAATCAATGAAACTGTAATAAGAGCTACCAGCAAAGCCGTTGAAACTATTGAAACTACTTTTTTTAGCTTGTTAAGTACTTTGGCAAACTCCGTAGGAGCTTTTATGTCATCTGTAAAGCTCAAAGCATTTAACTGTGATACTGTTTCGGTTATTTTAGATGTATCTTTTACTTTAACATTAAAAGCGTTAGGAAGAGGGTTATCAGCCTTAATTCTTTCATATACACTTTCGTTACCATCCATCTGGTCAATCAATCTGTCTAATGCTTCATCCCTTGGGCGATATGTTACATTGCTTACATTACTGAGAGCTTCTAATGTTTTCTGAGCTTCGTTTACTTTGCTCTCCGGGAAATCATCATTCAAAAATACAACTATTTCATTTTTGTTTTCAATAGAACCCAAGAAGATTTCTACATTCATAACAAATAATACTGAAACACCAACAAGCAAAAGCGATACCATCAGAACACAGAATGAAGCTATCCCCATTACTCTGTTGTGCCAGACATTCTTGAAACCCTGACCGATAAGGTAAAATAAACTGCCTATGCAAAACCACTCCTTACAACGAATCGTCCATATTATTATAGGACTCTGCTTCTCCGTCTATAAAATCATCAAATATAACTGTTCCCTGATTGATATTTATAAGACGTCCTCCAAAATGTTTTACAAGTTCATGTTCATGTGTAACCATAACTACGGTAGTGCCACACTGATTTATAGCTTTAAGAAGACCAACTATTTCATGTGATAATTCAGGATCTACATTTCCGGTAGGCTCGTCCGCTATAAGTAGCTTCGGGTCATTCACAAGAGCTCTTGCAAGTGCCACACGCTGCTGTTCTCCTCCGGAAAGCTCCGTAGGAAACGACTTTGTTTTATTTTTCAGACCCACAAGACCTATAACATAAGACACTCGCTTTTTTATATATGATCTTGGTGCATTTATTACACGAAGAACGAATGCTATATTTTCATATACAGTCATCGTAGGAATAAGCCTGAAATCCTGAAATACAACACCTATGGTTCTTCTGAACTTGGGAATGCGCGACTTTTTTAAAGTTCTGAGATTGTATCCGTTTACCATAACAATTCCTTCAGAAGCATCTATTTCCTTTAACAGAAGCTTTATCAGAGTACTTTTTCCGGCACCGGACGCACCAACAATAAAAGTAAAATCGCCGTCATCAATATGCATGTCAATATTATTGATGACATTATGCCCTTTATTGTATGCAACAGATACATTTTTCAGTTCAACCACAAATACACCACCTTAAAAGCTTTTCCTTAATTTCAACACTTCTGCCTGACATATCAATGCCGGGCAGAGAGTCAAATCTACTGTTAAAACTTAATAGGATTTGCAGAGAGATATTTCTTTACCATAAGTGCAATTTTAAATATAATTGCATGGTCAAATTCTCTCAGATCCAAGCCTGTAAGCTTTTTAATTTTTTCCAGTCTGTAAACAAGAGTATTTCTGTGAACAAAGAGTTTTCTTGATGTTTCTGATACGTTAAGATTATTTTCAAAAAATCTCTGAATTGTGAACAGTGTTTCGTGATCAAGTGATTCGATACTTCCTCTTTTGAATACTTCGTGCAGGAATGTTTCGCACAATGTCGTAGGAAGATGGTATACAAGTCTTGCAATACCAAGATTATCATAGCTTACTATGACCTTATCCGTATCAAAAACTTTTCCAACTTCAAGAGCAGTCTGTGCTTCCTTGAATGAACGTGCAAGATCCTTTACGCCTACAACCGAGTTACCTATACCGACATTTACTCTTGTATAGAATTCTCCGCTCAGAGTATCTGCAATTGAACGTGCAAGCTTTTCAAGGTCCTTTGAATCAACCGTGCTCTTTATTTCCTTTACAAGTACAATATCTGTTTCGGTTATGTTGAAAACAAAATCCTTGCTCTTGTCAGGGAAAAGATTCTGGATAACATCATAAGCTGAAATATCGTTTGCTGAAACGATACGTATAAGAAGGACAACTCTGCTTATTTCTGCATTGAAATGAAGTTCTCTTGCCTTGATGACAATATCACCCGGAAGAACATTGTCAAGAACAACGTTCTTAATAAAGTTGTTTCTGTCGTACTTCTCGTCGTAATATTGCTTTATGTTTGTAAGTGTTATTGACAAAATATTGGCATACTTAGCAGCCGTTTCATCAACGCCCTCAACAAAGACTGCATAATCAGGCTTTATGTTTGAACCAAACGGCTTATATGTGTATCCGTCACGAATAAAAATGTCTGATGAGCCGTTAAGATCAAGTGAAACAAATTCGTTTGTTGTTCCGATTTTAGTCAGTTCACTGCATGCAATAATTGTAGCTGTTTCATCAACAACTCCAATTGTAGCACCAATTGTATCGCACATCTGATGAACCAATCCCTGAAATAATCTATTAGCCATAATATTATCCCTTTCTGCATATAATTTTACATTTAAACTATTATTAATCGAATTATATATTATTACAAATTGTAACACACTTTCAGGACATAGTTGTTAACAAACTGTTAATAATGACCGCATTCCTATTTAAAACTTGTCTAATATTCACAATCAATCTGAAATAAACGATATCAATATGAATATAATGTTACGATTTGATTATTTAAGCATTTAAAATATACTTTTAAATGTAATAATTATATTTTTTCAATGTTCATAATTATCTCATTATCTGAAATATATGATGAATTAATATCTATCGTGTATCTCATATAAAGATACCCTCCCGATAAATTAAGTTCATTCTGTATTTTATGAGTATAAATGCCTACCATCATATCTCCGAACGGGGTTTCATAATGACAGAAATGTTTTTTTCCCACTTCAATAATAAGATTTGAATTTGATTTTCCTATCCTGTTTATTGATGCTATGTTTCCGTCAAGTTCTATTGTTGTACTTGAGCCCGCATAGCCTGTTGCCTCTGAGTCTTCATATTTAATAGTATATTTCTGATCAGTGCAGTCATATGTTCCCTCAGTAAAAAGCTCCATTTCATTGGCTTCATCATCAATTGTCTGAATACTTTTCATTTTAATCATAACTGTGTTATTACTGTTCATTCTCTGTTTTATTCCTTTTGATCATACATTTTTCCGACTCATAGATTCACCTTTTCAAAAATGTTATTTTTTCTTTTAAGAAAAAAAGGTGATATTCTATAATATAAATCAGAGTCAAATGTAAGATAGATTTTGTTTTGTGCTGGCAGACTTTCATCTGCAAGCATGTCGGATTCAAGAAGGCAATTGTATACGTGCTTTGCAGTTTCTTCATACGGAGAAATAAGCGTTACAGTATCGCCGAGTATATCAGAAATAATATTTTTAATTACTGCATAATGTCCGTCTGCAAGAATTACTGTATCAACTTTTTCCTGTTTAAGTACAGTAAAGTATTTTTCAGCTGCCTGACTTAATGAATTGCTTTCTTTTCCTGTCAGACCGCTTTCGATAATATTTGAAAGCAACGGACATGCAACACCTGTAACCAAAGTCCCCGGCTTAATATTTTTTATTATTTTAGCATATCCGCCTCGTTTTATAATTGATGACGAACCTATTATACCCACTTTATTGTTCTTGGTTGCTCCGCACGCTGCCTGAGCAGCAGGAAGAAAAATCCCTGAATACTCGGTCTGAGTTTCAGGTGGCTTTACTCCGAAAAGTGTATTTACGTCACCACATGCTGATATTATCATTTTTACATCGTGTCGCTCCAGAAAGCCTATGTTTTTTTCTGCATATTGTAAAACTGTTTCCTTATCTTTAATCAGATCTGTAACCTGAATCTTATCAGCAATATAAATAATATTTTCATCTGGTATAAGATTGTTCAGTTCATTTACAAGTGCGAGTCCCCCCATACCTGAATCAAAAACACCGACAGCACAATTCTTCATAAATAATAATGCCCTTTCAGTTCGATTTTTTATACTGATTTTCCTTCATAATTGTCAATAGCCTGTGTAATCAGTTCCCCGATAAGTTCTTCAAATGTAAATCCCTGTTTTTCCATAAGCTTTACATACATGCTGTTTTCTGTAAATTCAGGAACTGTATTGATCTGACTGATAACTATTTCTCCGTCATTTGTGTAGTAAAAATCTATACGCGCCATTCCCACACAGCCCATGAGTTTATACACTGTTCCGGAAAGCTGTCTCAATGTTTCCGATACACCGTTTTCAAGCAATGCCGGAACAATACATCCAGGCTCGCTGAACATGGAATTGAAATCAAAATCGTCCCTTTTTACAACAACCTCTCCGGGAACAGAAATTACAAGTTGCTCATATCCGAGAACGGCAATCTGAAGTTCTTTTCCTTCAACAAATTCTTCTACAACCACTTTGTCGTCCTGTGCCAGTGCTATTTTTATAGCATTTTTAAGTGTTTCAAAGTCAGTTGCTTTGTTTACGCTCTTTGATGAACCGAAATTTGCTGGTTTTACAATTATCGGATAGGCAAGCTCTGCACAGAAT
Source organism: Bacillota bacterium (assembly GCA_023458875.1). Classification (GTDB taxonomy): domain Bacteria; phylum Bacillota; class Clostridia; order Oscillospirales; family Ruminococcaceae; genus HUN007. Next base: position 113,319 of record JAEWXO010000097.1, read on the forward strand.
TCGTTGCATTTTTCATCAAGCATATTAAGTTCATTTCTGAACATCATTTTCCATTTTGATGTTTTGACATTATTATATCCGAGGACCATTCTTGTGTAAGTTTTATCCATACATGCAGCAGAAGCTATTAAATCACTTCCGACATATGGTATTCCAGTAACTCTGAGAAGACCGGCTATTGTTCCGTCTTCACCGTTTTTTCCATAAAGAAGTGGAAAAATAACATCTACCTTGAAAAACGATGCTTCACCGTTTTCAAGCTTTATAATGCCTTTTCTGTTAGGATCAGGGGAAATTACAACAGGCGTACAGTCAGGGTTTTCACTCCATGTATCATTTAAAATATCTTCAGATGCCCCCGGATAGTAAAGCCATCTTCCTTTCCTGGTGATACCTATGCATACTGTTTCATACTCTTCATTATTAATATTTTCTATTACAGCAGTTGCTGCTGAAAGAGAGGTTTCGTATTCGTTTGAAACTCCGCCAAAAATTATAGCTACTCTTATCTTTGACATACGTTTCCCTCCTTTATATTTTAAATTAATGCCATTACAGAAGCAGAAATATCTTTTGTTAATTATTTGTTTTATAAAAGCAAATACGGGTGTAAAAAAGTATTTAAGAACGTTTTGCTTATTTATTATGGATAATACACATTATTTACCAAAATAATTATAAAGAATTAAAACATTTTTTGTTTTTTAGGATAATATTTACTGCGATAGCATAATGGATTTATATTTATATATTTTAACACATTTTAATGAAAACTGCAAGTGAATTTTTGATGATAATGATTTATAATATATTTTTAATCGCTGTTCAGCCATATGTTCAAGTTAGGGATATGTGACCGAAGCTCCAGGGCGACCGGAAAGCCCGGTCGACTGGTGCTGAGTCGAAATCCCTGCAAAACCAATAACTTAACCGTAGTGACTCAATATTAAGGCCGAATAATAACTGTTATTTGTTACTACCCGGCCTTTAAAAATCATAAATAAATTTATTGAATTTCTTCACACTTTTTTCATCATAGATATTATATTTTTGGAAAAAGACATTAAAAATACAAATAACGACATACCTAAAATTATAAACGAGCATATCACAGATGACTGAACCGCTATAATAACAACCTGCGTCAGCTTAAGCTCAAGACCTCCTCCTACTCTGACTGAAATAACTTTGTTTATCAAAACAACAAATATTTCGTAAATTGGAAAAGAAACAAAAACAGATACTATTATCATGATAAATTGTTCAAAAACAAATGACAATAACATTGAAGTCTTCTTCATTCCTATAGCTCCCATCATTCCATAGTAGGGAACCATAGAGCTTATATAATTTGATATTACACTATAAAGACTTAATGACATAGCTAAAATAATAAAAAAGAAAAGATATTTTAAAATATATCTGCTGACAATATTCAGCTGTTCTGTGTAGGAAAGCGCAAGCAGAAAAGTACGGCTCATTGACAGACTGCTGTCAAGTTTCATATCTTTTATTTGATTATAGACATCATTATTTTTTGAAATATCATTAATAGGAAGAATAACTTCTATTTCTTCCAACCCTCCTGCATAATTCTCAATCTGATTTTCTGAGGAGCAAAATATGATTTGATCTGACATAAGCGTACTGTTCATACGAAAATATTTTTCGTTTATAATTCCTACGAGCTTTGCATCTTTTATATATGTATTTCCGTCTATATCCACAGATATATTTTTCCCTATTAATTCATTATAGTTCTTAATCCCGTAATGTTCAATCATATAAGTGCTCATCATTATTTCACCTGATAATGATGCCTCTTTTCCGGAAACAAAAAGCTTTTCATCCGGATAATAATATTTAAACTGTTTTTTCAGATTGCTGTTTATTGCAGCATATCCGTCCAAACAGATACTCATCTTAAATTTAACAATTTTATTGTCATCATTAAAAAAATCAAACGATTTATCCTCAATGCCATAATATATGTCATTGCCGCATTTTAGAGAAGTACGGTCAATACGTATATAATAATGATTTGTATCGCCTGTTTTTTTCATTACATCTGCACTGAAGCTACATGAGGGAATATCAGTATTTTCAATACTTTCAATATCTGAAATAATATCCATGTCTTCTTTTTTTATTTTTCCGTCCTCAGTGATGGAAGTGTAATATCGCACAGCATTGTACGGTATATTTGCATAAATAGTATCTTCATAATAATTTTGAATGCTCTGGGTAATAAGAAATACACTTTCAAGGATTACAAGTATAAAAACTATTCCGCGTATCATTCTTGAGGCGTAGGATGTCTTGTGCCATATATTATAGCATGCATCTGAAATACAGTTTACTATATTCATTGTTTATCTCTATGGCCTCCCAATTGATTTGTTTGCTGATATGTGTATGGTTTTCCTTAATCTGCGAAATATAGCAGCCATGGAAATCTGAACCAGAGAAAAAATTAAAATCATCTGGATAAACGGAAACCCTCTAAGTTCAAAATCATAACTGAACAATTCACATATATATGCATCTATCCTGTTTATAATCCCTGATGAAAGAAATCCCGAGCAGATGACTGAAAATACAAGTACAGCCTCGATTAAAAGAAACAGTACCCATATTATATTTTTTTCGGTCATACCAAGTAAAGAATTCATTTTAAAAAAACTTTTTCTTTTTGAATAGTACTGTTCAAGAAGATATGTCATTATACCACTCAAGGCAACAATAAGAATTATACAGGATGAATAAAATGAAGCATACATCATATTCAGCGAACGATACATCATATCCTCACATGAATATTCCATGTTATTTTTCTTAAGAATCTTCTGTATTTTATTCAGATCACTAAACAGGTCACATCGCATCCAGAATTCATTTTTTATATCCGGAAAACTTCCGATAATAAGTTCATTTGTCTTTTCCTTAACATAATAATATTCAACTTCATCCGACTTTCTGAATATTCCCTGAACTACCAGCTCAACAGGATTTTCTAAATTGGCACTTCCTTTTAATATATCTCCACATTTTAAGTTCAGCCTCTTTGCCATTATATCGTTTATCCATACAGGGTTATTATCCTTTTCAGGGGAAAATTCACCGGACAAAAGATTATTGGCAATATACTCCCTGGATTCGTTTGTGAATTTATCCGAATCAATTATAATACCTCTTCTTAAATCACGCAGCAAAATGTTATCGGCATTTTCCTCACCGAATAATTCTGTTGCATCACCAACCATTCCGGAGCTGCATGATATTATATTTACGTTATCCAGAATATTTTCTATTGTGTCAATACTATAATCATAAACGATTATACTGTCTGCATTAAGGCTGTGTGCTATGCCTGAGATCTTATCGGGAATAGTCATTGCTGCCTTCAGCAGTGACGCAGAGACCGACATAAGACTTATACATATAACAGAATAAAACAAGAAAATTTTAAATGAATGTCTGAGTTCAAAAAGTGCAATTTCAAAGCATGATCTGATTTTCATTTTCAGCCCCTGCCTTCCCATCCTTCATAATTATTTTTCTTTCGGCTTTGTCTGCTTCACCCATACTATGAGTAATTAAAAGAATCGTTTTTCCTTGTCTGTGAAGTTCAGATAATATATTCATTATATTTTCGGTGTTTTCTGAATCAAGATTTCCACAAGGTTCATCTGCAAGAATTATGTCAGGATTATTGGCAATTGCCCTTGCAATACATACACGCTGCTTTTCTCCACCTGATAAATCTCGGGCAGTAACATTGATTTTTTCAAGTAAACCTACCATATCAAGACAGTGTTCTACGCGCTGTCTGCGAAGCTTTTTTTCAACATTTGATATTAATAAAGGCATCTCAACATTTCTGTAAACAGGATAAGCATATTCCAGATAAAATGACTGAAAAACATACCCTATTTTTTTATTTCTCAGACGGGCAAGCTCTGACGGTTTCATTTTATTTATGGATACGCCATCAATATGTATATCTCCTGATGTTGGCTGTTCAATGAGCCCTATCATATTCATAAGGGTGGATTTTCCGCTTCCTGATTTTCCTATAACTGCAACAAATTCACCTTTTTTTATTTTTATTGAAACATTGTTTACTGCATAAAAAGATTTACCACTTGTAAATTCTTTAAATAAATTATTGCATGTTATCATATATGTTTCCCTCATACCGCTATGTCAGCTTACGTAAGTGTAATTAACTGTTTTTTTGCCAAGTGGTCTGCATGTCTTGTTTTTATAATCAACAGTAATGCGTATCTGATACTTCTCATCTTCACTTGCCGATAATACACATTGATAACTTCCATTTGGATAATCATAATTTTCAATTTCATACTTATTTGCTTTTTTATCAAACAACTCCCTGAAGTCAACATTATCACATATCTCTCTGATTTTTTCTTCTCTTTGTGCTTTATCAGTTTCAATATCAACATTTTCTATTGTATCGTTTTCTTCTTCCTGTTCTGCGAGCATAAACATTGCATTTACATATTCATAACCTTCATAGTCAGCATTCTCCATGTATACTGAATTTTTTTCTATTTTTATTACTGACTTGTCACCATTATCATTAATATACTCAAATGTTCCGTATAAATATTCTTTTCCTTCTTCACCATCATTGTCACCAAAAAGCAAAAACAAAGACAGTACAGAAATTACAACGACTACTATAATGCCGACAAATATTATAATTTTCCTTTTATTATTCCTTGCTGATCCCATAACTGATTGCTCCTTTTTTATTCTTTACATTAATTTCATTATTTGAGTCCTTATATTTTCTTACCTTATCATCCCTTATCATCTAAATCCTCTTAAGTGAATTATAGTAATATATTGCATTCAATATGCATGTGGATATGGACAACATATAAAGATTCTTGTTTTAATTATATTATAACAAAATAGAAATTTCAATCTTTTTTATTATAAACTCAAACTTCGCACATCAAAAATAATTTCACATCTTGAAAATTCAAGGGTTCTCACAGTATAAAATAGCTTTTAATCGACAAACCACGTAGCATAACGGAACGCATAAATGCGTTCCCT
>JAEWXO010000098.1 GCA_023458875.1 Bacillota bacterium
ATAATTGTCATAGATACGATTTTATTGAAATGAGGGTGTACTATGGCAAAACCCAAAAAACGCACAGTCCGTTTATCAAATGAAGAATTAAAACACTTACTAAAGATGCTCGTGTTAAATTGATTTCATTATATCCTGATTTGGATAATTTTCAGTTTATATATGAATATGCCAATACACTAGTCTCTTTGCGACTACCACTACGAATAGTTAAAGGAAACGAATCACAGCTATAGTTATGTCCTGCAATAGTGTCGTTAGAATATCCTATAGGAGTATCGCCGTTGTTTTCATATGCACTAACTGAATTAATTACAGTAGGAAGTGAAAAACAGCCAATCAATAAACAAATAGCAATTTTTTTATTTAATTTCATAATTTACCTCCAAAAATATATTTTGTGATATTTGATTACGTTAGTATATAAATGGTTTATATACTAAATATTCTCGTGCTGCAGCAAAATTAATTATACTATAATACATAATATTTGTTAATATTTATTTAAAAAATTAAATAAATATTAAATATTATATATTAATGTAAAATTAAGTGATAGTGGGTTAACATATTTATATGTAAAACAATTTAAAAAAGAAAAATAAGTAAAAACATATACCAATTAGAAATGTTTGAGTCTGAATAATAAACTTTGTAAATATAAATAATAACCATAAATTAAATGGATATATGTTGACATGAAAACAGCAAAACATGGACTAAATGAAAAAGAAATGGAACTGGTAAAGCTTCTGATGGCAGACTGCAGAACAACGGGAGATGTACAAAATAAGCTTAAGGAACTGTTTGCTGGCACAATAGAGCAAATGCTTGAAGCAGAACTTTATGAACATTTAGGATATGACAAGAACTCACCACTTGGAAATAATACAGGTAATAGTAGAAATGGATATGGTAGAAAGACAATAGTCAGCGACTATGGTGAGTGTGAAATTGCTGTTCCACGTGATAGAAACGGTGATTTTGAACTGAGAGTAATTGAAAAAAGGCAGACACGCACAGATGAAATAGAGCAAAAAATAATGGCTATGTATGCAAAAGGAATGTCACAGCGTGACATTGAAGATACTTTACTCTATATATATACGGTTCACGAATTTACAAATACTAAGTCGGTGTTTCCAACTGATGATTCAATTCGAAAAGTAATATATATGTAAGCAATAGAAATATTAAAGAAATGGACGATGCCTGTACGTGACTGGGGACTTGCGTACTCACAGTTTGCAATATATTTTGAAGACAGATTTACTAAGTCGTCCCTGATTTTTAATACAGTTTTTATATGGACAGTTTTGAAAAATAGAACTCTTCATATTCAATTATAACATGATTACTATAATATTGCAAGGTATCGAGCTTAATTATTTTGGACGGATATCTCTTGCGTGTGCAGAGCAACTTTTTTCCAGAACTTCTGATATTTTTTGTTTACAAGCTTGTCTGATGTTGCACCGATTTCAGAGCAACTACTGCTTTCAACAGGGGTTTTATAACCCAACGATGAGTGCAGACGTTCATTGTTGTACCACCAAACCCAAGCTGCAAGTTTGTTTTGTAAATCCAATAAATCAACAAAGATTTCTTCGAAAATAAACTCAGTTTTTACAATATCATACATAGACTCGCAAACCGCATTGTCTATCGGCGTGCCTGGACTGCTTAAACTACGTTCAATGCCCGCCAAATCAAGAATTTCATCAATGGTTTCGTTCTTGAATTCGCCGCCTCTGTCAGTGTGAAAAATGCAGATTTCACGAATATCCTTTCGTACTGTCATCCATGCTTTTTTTACTAATTCAGCGTCCTTGTTTTCGCCGGCTGAAAACCCGATGATTTCCCTGTGTCCCAACTCTATCAGTAGGCATATATAGTGCCATTTTCGATTTATATCAACATATGTCAGATCCGAAACAACGACCTCCAGCGGCTTTCTGTCGCTGAATTCTCGTCCTATTTTATTTGGGATTTGATCATTATTTACCGCATCTTCCGCTTGCTTCGGTTTTCTTCGGAGGACGTATTTTGATACTAGTTTCTCCTCTTTCACAATCTTCGCCAAAGTTTCCTTACCGATTGATACACCCTCACGACGAAGCGCCTTGTATAGCTTTTTTTGACCGTAAACCCGTTTGTTTTTCTCAAATATTTCAATGACTGATGCCCTTAATTTCTTGTCTATTTCAGCCTTTTTCGGCTTGTAATAATACGCCTCTCGATGCATTCCAAGAGTGTTGCACAGCTTTTTAATGCTGTATTTTTCTTTCAGTTCGGTGATGATGCTCCTCTTGGCATCGGCGCTTAATGCTTTAGCATCACCACCATTGCTTTTTTTAATATGTCTATCTCCATCTGCTGTTCTTTGTTTATTTTTTCAAGCTCTTTTATCCTTTTTTCTTCCTCTGACAGGTTATCCTTAACCTTAAAGCTGCCGCTGTTTTTATAATATTTCACCCAATTGCTGACCGTTGTTTTGCTTAAATTGTAGCTTCTGGCAAGCTCAGATATTGTTTGCCCGTTGTTGTTTAGTTCAACTATGTGTCGTTTAAATCCCTCATCATGTCTTTTCTTTTCCATATCTAATTCTCCTTCTTTATGATTTATTATATCATATTTTCAAGAATTGTCAATATAAATTCTGTGTGGTTTTTAGGGGGGTGACTCATATATTATACTACTAAAAGAACAGCACTTCTATTAGTGGAATACACAAGATATTATCAACGTCTTAAATGGGAAAACTAAAATTTCTGTTGAAAACTCAGAAATTTTCATTCAGGACTTTTCAAAG
>JAEWXO010000099.1 GCA_023458875.1 Bacillota bacterium
TTGTATACCGCTTTTATTCTGATTGATTTCCATCAAATATCGTGATTGTCAATTTCTATGCTGGAATTTATACCTCATTTAATGTGACTGATACTTCCGCAGATAATCTGCTAAACAACAATGTATAATTTATACTTATTTCATTTCCATACCTATCTACTATTGCGGTATTTCTGTATTTCCCATTTGAATCTTTTGAATACACATATTTTGTTTGTTCATTTGTTATTATTTCGCAGCTATTTTCGTCACTTGAAAACTTTATTTTTTCATATGTTCCAAAATTAGCTGTATATTCTCCGTTTCCTTCATTATCAATAAAATATCCTTTAGTACCATTTGGATATGATACTTCTATTGCTTCATTTTTAACTTCATCAATATACCAGGATGCTACATAATATTTTTCTGAAATTTGATACCATTTCTTTCCGTATGCATCAATTGTTTCACCTGTTATATCTAAAACAGTACCCTTTTCAACACCGCCAAGTATTCTACCCCATGGATTATCTCTTACGTTTAAGTAAAGTGCATTTACTGTGCCTATACGGCTACTCATTTTCTTCAAAGAACTTTCAAAATTAAATTTCCATCCATATCCTAAGAAATCGCTTTCTTCATCTTTAAACTGTGAATTATATACACGTTCAAGTGAAAATTGCGTCAGTGGATCATTAAAAACAAGATCTGTTTCCTCCTGTGTAAAATCGCCATTTAATCCTTTTGTATTTCCTTTAAACCTTACCCCCGGAATATTTATAGGCATAAACTGCTCAAATGTATCACTTTTTGACGGTGTTTCTCCACCAGCTATAAATATAGAATTATATGCTACTGTTGAGCCAAAGTATCCTCTTTTTTCGTATGTACACACTAATTCATTTGTATCATCCTTTAACTCAACCCACTCTTTACCATCAAATCCCTCAACTGTGTTCAAATAAATACTGTTATCTGAACCTTCCGTTGAAACTCCCCCTACAACAAAAAGCTTACCCATTATGAATTGCAGCCCTAAACCTTTTCTTGCTGTTAATAAATTTGATTTAGTTTCCCACTTATCATTTTCAATATCATACATTTCTACGCTATTCAATATTTCGTTATTATTTTCCCCACCGGCTACAGCAATATAGAATTTATTATCTATTAAATAAAGAGATGCACCAAAATTCTTTCTTCCAACATTCATTGATGCTTTTGTTTCTATTGTCTTTGTGTCTAAATCATAAACTTCAAGTGTATTTAACGACTCTCCATTTACATCTTCACCACCAATAATGTATATTTTTCCATTATAATATACCGCTTCATGCGCTCTTCTCTCAATAATATTACTCTCTTGATTTAATCTGATTGTTTTTGTACCACCATTTGATGATATAACTTCTACTTTATTCAAAAGTTTTGTTCCGTTATATCCACCAAATACATATATGTCATTATTTACTGCTGCTGCAGCAAAGTCCATTCTCTTTTCTGCTAATTGCCCTATATTTGTCCATGTATTTTCTTCAAAGTTATATCTGCTTATATCGTTAGAAATTATATTCTTTTGATCTATACCACCTATTGCATATATATAACCATTTGAATTTACCAGTTCTAAATGGGATTTTGCTATATCTAAGTTTTTCCTTATTCTATATGGTTTATCATTGTTTTTGTAAAATGAGCTATCATAATCATATGGTTCTATTAAATTTTCATATATTCTTTCTTTTGATAAATCATTTGTAATTGTATATGAATAAAAAGGTTTAGTAATCTCAAGAGTTGCAAATTGAGATTTTCTTTCTTTTAAGCTTTTATCAGCGTTTATAAGCGTAGGCGTTTTAAAAGTAATTGTCTGTTTTCCTTCACCATTTAAAATAACTTTGTGATTATTAACACCTGTTAATCTCTCTTTTTCTATCTCATAATCTTCCTTAATTAATTTAAAGTTATTTTCATTTTCCTCTTGAAGAAAATCACCTTTTATTTCTAATACACCGTTCAGAAATTCATTGGAATTTCCATTTCTAATTGTAAAGTCCCCATTTACAATTACATGACTATCTGGATATGTCATTACAAATTTAGCGTTATCCTGTATTGTCATATTCCCTAAGACAGTTACCTTTGTATCTGAACCCATAACTTCAAAGGTGCCGCCTTTATGAACAAAATCGCCTTCGATAGTCATATTTTGATTATAGGTTTTGAAATGTCCATTTTCTTGAATGTAATCGCCTTTTACTCTAAGTGTTACAATATCATTATCATATTCAGCTATATTTACATCAACATTACCTTTTATGTATAAATCTCCATGGATAATAAGCTCCTTATTAACTATAGCCTGTTCTTTGTTTTCACGAACAAAAAAATTTGTCCTTTTTTCTATAATGATGGGACCTTCTTGAGTTGTATACCCATCTTCTCCATCTTTTTTATAATTTATAATACCTTTTCCATTGTCTTCATATAGCTCAAAATTCAGACTATTTATAAAAACCAGTGGGAAATCAGAAGTGTTCTCATTTATCAACCTACTTATTCTACTTTTTGTATCAATAATCTGCTGGTTTTCCCCTATTAATACAAGTGCACCTCCACCTTGAATTTCCGATTCACCTTTTTCAATTATATTCCCTTCTACCATAATACTTGAATTTGATATATGTAATCTGCCCTCAACAATCAAATTACCTCTTACTATAACCTTTATACCTTCTTCAGAAGCATTGACTAATGATCCTGATTCTATATTTAAATCACCATTTATCTCTAAAACTGTACCTTGTTTAATGTCTAATTTACCACTCGGTTTAACAGTCAAACCGCCCCCAATCTTTGTATTCTTAGAATACTCTTCATTCGAAATAATATCCAACCCTTTATCTGAAATTATTTCAAATGTTATATCCTCCGTACTTACAGGATTAGCAGTTGTCTCTCCTACTCCATTTTTTATTTGCTCAATTTGTGTTTTTATAGGACTTGTCCGTTCTGTCTCGGTTACTGTTGCTTCTGTTACTTCTGTTGACTCTGCTACTTTTTCTGAATCCTCAACAGAATTTATTATCTCTGTTTCGGTTTCTGATTCTTCTTTTTCACCCGTTTGAATTTCTTCTTGAGTTGACTCCATTTGAATTTCTGTATTCTGTGTTTGCATCACTTTATATTTCTGTATCTGTTCTGATACTTCCTCTGCTATAACCTCATAGTTTGCAGAATTAAATAAAAATGTTGCTGTTAAAAATAATGCTATAAATTTTTTTACTTTTTTCATTTTCTTATCCTTTCTGTCACTTAAAATTATGTCTACTTTTAACTCCTTTCTGAAACGAATATTTCGTAATATTACCACTATTAAATTTTATATTTTAATGATTATACACAAAAACAGACATTTATTATTATACCAAAAATCAAATGCCTTGTCAATTATTGTTTTTTTGTAATTTAATATAATACATGTAAATGGTTACTATTCATGCTCTATCTCCCACTAAAATATAAAAGCAGCACCAGTGGGCCGGTTTTAGCCGTCCTGTTGTTGCTGCTTTATGGAGCAAAATCAGAGCCGGAAGTAGACAATCCAATTCAGTCTTAGAAGGAGTCTATCATAATCAGATAGTCCACTTCGTGGAAACCCTTTACAGTATTATTTGATTATGAGACTGTGCAATTAAGCCTAAAATGAAATAGAATGAATTTATGAAAAAGTGCTGTAAACCATCTCATTTACTTGGTTTACAGCACTTAATTTCAAAATGAAATTCTGCTTTCATTTATTTTTTATAGTGTGTGAATAGTAACAGCCCCGTTCGCCCTGCACCTTGAGAAACATGCAAGCTTACTTCTGAAAATTAATAAGCTGATATAATTCGCTTTTTTTATAACCGGTTTCCTGCGCAATAATTTTACATGCGGTTATTATTTTTTCACCGCTCTCCACAAGTTCATTTACCATTTCTACTGCCTTCTCTATTGTAAGCTTAGGTGTATCAGGCGTTTTAGCGCCCTCAATTACAAGTACATACTCACCCTTCGGGGATTTTTCCCTATAATATTCTATTGCCTCCGAAAGAGTACAGCGTATAACTTCTTCGTAAATTTTCGTGAGTTCACGGCACATGGAAATTTTTCTGTCGCCGAAATATTTAAGCATATCATTGAGCGTGCTTATAAGCTTATGCGGCGCCTCGTAAAATATCATGGTATTTGTATTGTTCTTTACCTGTTCAAGGTGCTCATTTCTCTGCTTTTTAGTAACCGAAAGAAAGCCCTCAAATGAAAACCTCGATGTGTCAAGCCCTGAAACCGCAAGTGCGGAAACAACTGCGCTCGGCCCCGGTACGACCTTTACCGGTATGCTGTTTTCATAGCACAGCTTTACAAGCCCTTCACCCGGGTCAGATATGCAGGGCATTCCTGCATCGGTAACAATCGCACAGCTCTCTCCTGCTGACAGCCTGTTTATTATTCCGTCCGCACACAGCCTTGAACTATGGTCATGGTAGCTTACAAGCGGTTTTTTAATATCATATCTGTTCAGAAGCTTAAGGGTTACACGTGTATCCTCAGCCGCAATGAAGTCTACCTCGTTTAATATCTCAATCGCCCTGAATGTAATATCCGACATATTTCCGATGGGTGTTCCGAGTACATATAATGTTCCGGGCATTTGTTTAATTCCTTTCAAATAAGATACATGTCTTAATCTATAATAATTTATATATTTTTTTTACTTCATCCGAATATCCGTTTTCGCCTGTCATATAAAGTTGCGGTGCTACCTTCATATATGGCTTTGAGCCCTTTTTCCCCTCTATAAGGAAAAGCCACGGTGCCTGCTCCGGTGTATTGCTTACAAATCTTAAAAGCTTTGGTTCAATGTTATTTGACTTCATAGCCGTTATAACATCTCCAAGGCGTTCCGGCCTGTTACACATACACAGTCTTCCGCCGAATTTTAAAAGCCTGTCTGCCGCGCGGCATACATCGTTTATATTGCAGAGTATCTCATGCCTTGCTATTCTCTGGGATGTAAGCTTGCTTTCTATTCCTGCATTTGTGGCCTTGTACGGCGGATTGCAGACTACAAGTGAGCATTGTCCGAAAGGTGCCGTATCCCATAATGTCTTCAGGTCTGCACATACCGGGATAATGTTTGTGAGTCTGCTTTTTTCTATTCCGAGTCTCAGCTGCTCTATTGCATTTTCCTGAATATCCACAGCGTATATTTTTTTCGGAGGGTCCTGTCTTGACATTATAAGCGATATTATTCCGCATCCTGTTCCCAGCTCGCATACAAGGTCGTTTCTTTTATAGTTTGTAAAATCCGACAGCAAGAATGCATCTGTTCCGAATCTGTGGTCCTCGCTTGCGCACACAAATATATCGTCGGATAGCTTTTCATATGTATATTTTTCCGGGGTCACCTGGGTTATACATCCTTTCAATAATTAATGTGGCGGGGGTGGGGGGATTTCGATTCTGCGAAATCGACCGGGCCTTGCGATTGCCATTGACCTTCGCACACTTTCATACGAACATAATTATACCATGTTTTTTATTTATGTACAACATTTTTTTAAAAATACTATTGTAATTTTTTTTGGCATATGTTATAATTTAATTTGTAAGTCAAAAAATAATATGTGTTTCCGTAGCTCAGCAGGATAGAGCGACCGCCTCCTAAGCGGTAGGTCGGGTGTTCGAATCACCTCGGGAACGTTTACAAAAATATCGCCTGAAATCATAAAAGCCATGATTTCAGGCGTTGTTTTTTAATTTCCATCTATAATTCTACCACTTTACATTCTCCGAGCATATCGTCTTTTTCATAAATATCGCTGACATCTTCAGCAGTATTTATATTATGAGTAATATCCGGTCTGCCATACATACCCTGGCTTTCATCCGTATCAAGGGTTTTTCGTATCAGCTCTTCAAACTGATCGCATGGGATAGGTCTGGAAAAATAATATCCCTGTATATTGTCGCACCCTATATTTGTAAGGAAGGTTATCTGTGACTTTGTTTCTGCACCCTCGGCTATCACATCAAGAGCAAGACTTTTGGCCATCTGAACCACTGAGGTAATTATACTCCCTGCCTTTACGGATTTTTCAAAGTCAGACATAAATCTCATGTCTATCTTAAGAACATCGACCGTAATATCCTTTAACATATTAAGTGACGAATATCCGCTTCCGAAGTCGTCCATAAGTATAAGGAATCCGTAGTTACGCAGCTTGTCTACTGCTTCGATCAGCTGTGTAGGATTATCGGTATATGCACTTTCGGTAAGTTCTATCTTTATATGTTCAGGAGAGAGTCTGTATTTTCGTATGATAGCGTAAATCTCATCGGCAAGATTTTCATTATAGAAGCTCATTCGTGATATGTTTACTGATATCGGTACCCATTTACGCTTCAGGTCCAGCTGCTTTCTCTGATATTTACACGCTTCCTCCCAGACATAGCGGTCAAGTTTTGAGATAAATCCGTTTTTTTCAAAAAGGGGTATAAACTCACCCGGCGGAATTATTCCCTTGCACGGATGAAGCCAACGTACAAGCGCTTCTGCGCTTATAGGTATATTTTTTGATACGCTGTATACAGGCTGCATAAACAATACAAACTGTCCGTTATTAAGCGCCTTTTTCATTTCAGCCGTTATCTCCTGCTCAACAACAAGCTTCTGCCTGAAATTTTCGTCATAATACGCGTAATTTATATCGTCATTTTCCCTGATGGACTGCATCGCCAGATTTGCCCTGTCGCACATCTGGCTGACAGAAACATCATTTTTCTGCGCGACATAAATTCCCATATTGAGAATTATTCTGCATCCCAGATAATAATGCGTAAAGCTGTCATTTGTTATAGCGTTTATGCTCTCAATGTCGCAATAAGACTCTTCAACGCATACCGCAAAGCTGTCCGATTCAAGCCTTCCGTATGTTCCGTACTTTCCTACATTTTCCCGAATCATTTTTGCAATATTTTTAAGAAGCTCATCTGCATGCTCCGTCCCGTACAAATAATTTATTACCTTAAACCTCTGTACGTTAAGTACTATTATGGCATAGGTCTTATCTTTGTTTTCATTTATGAGCTTGTATGTATTCTGCAAAAATGCCGTTCTGTTATATATTCCTGTAACAACATCATGGGTCGCCCTGTAGCTTATAACCTCTTCGTACTGCTTCTCCCTTGAAATATCCACAAGCATTACATAAAGAAGGTCCTCTCCATGATCCGATACAATAAACTGCCCCTTTACCTTTATCCATATCCAGCATCCGTTAAGAACCTTTGCCCTGATACAGATATCCGAGGGTCCCCTGTTTTTCTTAATCACTCTGATACTATTCACAACGTTCTCTATATCGTCCGGGTGTATTACACGTGCAACATCATCCTTCATAAACCTGTAATATTCCTTGCTGCCTCCGAACATTTGCAGAAGATTTGCATTTGCATAAATATTTTTAATTTTACCGTTGTTGATACTGAATATTCCGAATCCCCCCGGAATAGTATCTATTAATGCCGAGACATCAGTTGCCCCGCCCGGAAACCCCATTATTTTATTGCTGTCGATAAATTTATGCGAAATCAGATTTTCTGTGTCCCTTTTTTTAGCTGATACGGCGTTTTTTATTCTTTGTTTTATTGAAACAGGCGTAAAAGGTTTTACTATCATATCAGAGGCACCGTTTTCAAACACCTTTGTTTCCTTTTCCGAATCATTTATACCAGTCACAACTACAAGAGGAATCTTATCAAATGTAACTTCACTGCATATTTTTTTAATAAGCTCACATCCGTCCATATCAGGCAGGGATATATCAGTTACGATAACAGTAACACACTGATACTGAGACTCTAATATTGCAAGAGCGTCTGCTCCGCACTCAGCATCAATAAACGAATATTCATCTCTGAATATTTCTTTAATTATATTCCTGTTGGAGTTATTGCTGTCAATAATAAGCATATTTGGTGCATTGTTCATTTTTTAGATCCCCCCCAATATATATTCCCATCAAATATGTAATAACCTGCACATATTTGTTTATTTTCAATATCATATTTTTTCATTATGCTTATTATACAACAAATCAAAACATATTTCAATATAATGAGTATATTTTTTTAGCTACTCCATCATTATTATTTGAAAGTATCACACCATCTGCCTTTTTCTTTACCTCCTCTTTGCCATTCTCTACAGCGTATGCTTCATCACAGGCTTCAAACATAGGTATATCGTTGAAATTATCACCAAAGCCTATAATATGGTCAAATTTATATTCTTTTCTCAGATACATTACTGCATTGTATTTTGAAGCTTTATCGGAAGAAATCTCCAGATACCAGTAATTTTCGTCATATACATCACGATAAAAATCAATATGTATCCCTTTTACTTCTTTAAGCTTCAGATAGACAGGCTCAAGCAATTCATAGCTATCTGTCACAGAGTAATAAATTATATCCCTGCCTATACAGTTTTTAAAATTATCTACCTTTGTAAATACCTTACCGAATTTTTTAGTACGCTCTTCTACAAATTTTGCGGCATTCGGAGAATTTATATTTTCATAGTAGGTATCAAGTACACTGTCGGTAATCGAAAAAAGAAATCCTGATAAGCTGAACTGACTTATCACATCAAGCATCTGACTGCATATTTCATCAGATATTTTTTCTATTTTCACATAGGCATTTTTCTGAGTGTCATATATGCATACGCCGTTCATCAGAACGACAGGAACATTGATGTTTATACATTTTACCATACTTACAGCTGTGACCGCTGTTCTGGCCGTCGCTATGCTGAAAAATCCTCCTTCTGAAATGAATCTGTTCAGTGTCATAGCTGTATAATCCGATACAGCCGCATTGCTGTTAAGCAGGGTGCCATCCAGATCAGAAATGTAAAGTGTTTTTTTATTATACATTAATATTTTCCTTTCAAGATAAATTATTATTGGAATTTTACATATTTAAATAAATTATAGTTATATATTATATAGACAATATACAAAACTATTATATTTATTTTATTTATTTTTTTATACAGATTTAATCTTTATTTTCGTATTGTTTTATGTTATAATTAATTATATCTGACCACGATCAAAATCGAAAGGATAACCAAAATGACTAAATATGAAAGTTTACCGGACAATATTTCCCACTACGCAAAAACATTGTGCGATGAATGTGAAAAGTTAGATGCGGAAAAGGACACAGACAAAATAATATCTGTCTTTGAAAAGGCGTTTGAAGATTCACCGGATTCATTCACGGTAATGCTGAGGCTTGCTGTTGCTTACCGGAAATCAGGAAGCTCCGGACGATCGATAAAAATACTTGAAAATGCCGTAAAAATATATCCGGATAATATAAATATTCTTCATGAGCTTGCAAATTCATATGCAGAACGTAAATGGAACAAAAAAGCCCTGACACAGTATATTAATTGTATCAGAAGCCATAATTTATCACCTGAGCTCATACAGGATTTTTCAGAATTCTGCATGGAGATTCATGAAAACGATATACTAAGCGATGAGCTCTTAAATATACTCGAAAACACGGCTAAATTTTCAGACAAAGATATACCTGCAATGTGTTTTGCGATGCTCTGTTCAAATGTCAGCGAATATATGGCAGCACATAAGGAAACAAACATTAACATAGATTATTTTGATACTTACATAAAAAATCACAGATATCTGATATCAGCGGATTTCTTTATTGATATTATGCTTTATCTTGCAGAATCACCTAATGAACCGGAAATTCTGTCAATAGTAAACCGTATAATTGATGTCACAATGAAAAAGCAACTCCCCGGGATAACTACTAAGCCCGAATTTCTTTCAGCCCGTGCAAACCTTGAGGTATCAAATGTTTTATTCAATAACGACTTAAATCCCCTTACGGTTTTTGCCGCAAGGACTGTAAAAAGAAAATTTGACTGCAACAGCGCAAATCGTAACGAGCTTGATTTTCTTGTGTTCAAGGGCAAAATAGACCTTATAAACGCTGTACGTATAAACGCTGCAGATGTAAATACTTTTAAAACAAAATATATTTACCTTTGGAGTCTTATTTCCGACGAAGTTACAAAGATGACAACGGCTTCTGACTTAAAAAAATATGCAGAAGACATGATATGCGGTTTTTTTGAAAAAGCTTCACCTGAGCTTATGAAAATAGCAGAAAAGAACATTCCGCAAAAGGAATTTCTCGCATTCAGGTCCATTTTTAATAAAAGACAGACTCCGAAAAAGACATTTAAAGAAAAGGTTCCGCCAAACGCACCATGTCCTTGCGGAAGCGGTAAAAAATACAAAAAGTGCTGCGGCTTACTTCAAAGGTAAGCATATAATAAAACCAAAAGGCCATGAGTGATAAAAAAATATTACTCTATGGCCCTTTTTTAATAATAATTAACTTTAAGCTTTATTTATCCTCTTTCATCCAGAACAGTATAATCCCTGCTCTTTGCTACTGACTTGTATGCAGGTCTTATTATTCTGCCGCCTGTCATCAGCTCCTCCATACGGTGTGCAGCCCAGCCGGCGATTCTTGAAACGGCAAACAGCGGTGTATAAAGGTCCTCAGGTATCTGAAGCATTTTGTATACAAGTCCTGAATACATATCAACATTTGCACAGATTACCTTTGAATCACCCTTGACATTTTTAAATACCTCCGGCGTAAGCTTCTCAATATTTTCAAGAAGTCTGAACTCTGCTTCAAAATCTGTTCCCTTTGCAAGCTTGTATGCCTTTTCCTTAAGAATAACAGCTCTAGGGTCGGATAATGTGTACACAGCATGACCCATACCGTATATAAGTCCGCTGCCGTCGTTTGTTTCCTTGCCTATTGTCCTTCTTATGTAATCGGCAACCTGGCCTTCATTATCCCAGTCTTTTATATTTTTCTTGAAATCATCAAGCATATCCATTACCTTGATATTTGCCCCGCCGTGTTTAGGTCCCTTTAATGAACCTATTGCGGCTGAATATGCAGAATATGCATCTGTTCCCGATGAAGTAAGCACTCTGCATGTAAATGTTGAATTGTTTCCGCCGCCGTGTTCAGCATGAAGCATAAGAAGAATATCAAGAAGAGCTGCTTCCTTCTTTGTATACTGTCTGTCAAATCTGAGCATGGAAAGAATGGTTTCAGCTGTGCTTTCATTATCACGGAGCGGATGAATAATCATGCTTTCGTTATAATAATGTCTCTGCTTTACCTGATATGCATGTGTCATAATTACAGGAAGCTTAGCTATAAGGCTTACAGCCTTGTTCATTTCTGATTCAAGTGACTTATCCTCGGCAAAGTCATCATATGAATAAAGGGCAAGCACTGAACGTGCCATCTTGTTCATGATATTTCTTGACGGAGCCTTCAGAATCATATCGTCAACAAAGTTATCAGGAAGCTCTCTGCACTTGGAAATATGCTCTCTGAAGCTTTTAAGCTCATCCTTTAACGGAAGATTTCCGAACAGGAGAAGATATGCTACCTCCTCGAAGCCGAAACGTCCCTCATTATCAACATGAGATACAAGTTCATTTATATTATATCCCCTGTAAATAAGTTCTCCCGGTATAGGCTCTCTTTCGCCTTCATTTATTACATAACCATGCACATTACATATTTTTGTTATGCCCGCTATAACACCGGTTCCATCAGACTTTCTAAGTCCTCTCTTTACATGGAATTTTTCATACATAACAGGATCAATAGCAGAATATTCTCTTAATTTATTGCATAGACTCTCTATAGGAGCATATTCGTTTCTATTCATACAACATCGTCCTTTCAAAGTGGTTTAGTATCCGTATATAATAATACACTATTATTAGCTTTACTGTCAATATTCCGACAAAATCATATCTGTATTTCACGTTTTTCACATGCCTAAACCAGTTCATTTTTGTTTTACTTCATAAAATATAAAAAATAAAAGGAGCATAATTATGAAAAATATGTTAAGTATCATATCGGCATTTTCAATAGCCATGCTTGCCGTTCCTGCATTGTCAATGCTCAAGGATTCACCTCAGAAAAGTATGGCAGATACTGTTGCTGTTGTTGAGAATAAAGCTGACGGAACGGAGCCTTCAACAATCAAAGAATTTACTGTTGAAAAGAAAGAGCCTGTCGAGAAAGAGCCTGTTGAGAAAAAGACTGTAAATAATTTTTCCGTGCTTGACATTTCAAGCGGACAGGTTATAGATGTTTCCGCACGTGATTATGTAATAGGCGCTGTATGTGCGGAAATGCCGGCAACATTCCACGAGGAAGCACTAAAGGCCCAGGCTGTAGCTGCGCATACATATGCTATACGTCAGTCATTGCTCGCACGCCAGAATCCTGACAGTGAACTGAAGGGCGCTGATTTTTCAAATGACAGTACGAAATATCAGGCATACTTTACAGACGAACAGATAAGAAAATATTACGGCGACAATTACGATACCTACTATACAAAAATCTCCTCGGCAGTTGACTCGGTTTTTGATGAAATACTTACATATCAGGACGAGCCTATTATAGCGGCATTTCATTCAATGTCATCAGGCACGACAGAAAGTGCCGCAAATGTATGGGGAAACAATATAGATTATCTTGTACCGGTTGAAAGTGCAAGCGACATAAACGCACCTAAATATTCAGAGGAATATAATTTTACGGCAGACGAGATAAAATCAAGGCTTGAGGCCGAATATTCCGATATAATATTTGAAAATGACGCTTCACAATGGCTCGCTGTCGGTGAAAAAAGCCCATCGGGGACCATCCTTAAACTTAAAGCCGGCAACAAAACAATAACAGGCACAGATTTCCGCACCATAATGTCTATCCGCTCAGCTTCATTTGACATATTGTATTCAGCGGACAGCGGATTCACGATAACAACAAAGGGATACGGCCACGGCGTAGGCATGAGCCAGTACGGCGCAAACTCAATGGCCGAAAACGGCAAATCATACACCGATATCCTCCTTCACTATTATACCGGCGCCAAACTTACCGAGTATGCAATCTCATAAAACGTTAATATTTTTCATAAAGTGCGAGCCCGAAGGGCAAAGGCGGGACCGGAAAGCCCCGGTCGACTCCGCAGAGTCGAAATCCCTGCCAAATCAACTACTTGACCGTATTAACTAAATAATTAACCAAAAATCAAAACCCCGCCGTCTTAGTGCGGTAGTCGTAAATTTCATGTTGCCAGATATATGACATTTGGAATAGGGGTTTGAAATTTGGGCACAATAGAGTATGACTAAGTTTCTGAAATAAAAGTCTAAAAGTTTATATTATAGCATGGTTTTTGACGTCCATGTCAGAAACTATTGACTTTTTTCTTAAATGTGAGTATAATGAAGGAGAGAACCGAAGGAGGTGCGTCGTGAATAGACTTGTTAATCGCCCTGAATATCTGGTACAGCTAATTGAAAGTAAAGATGTTGATTTGGTGAAGATTGTTACAGGAATCAGAAGATGCGGAAAATCTTCACTTTTAGATTTGTTTCATCAGCACTTGCTCGACAATGGTGTGCAGGATTCAAACATTATTCATATGAATTTAGAGTCTTTACGTTATAGGAAACTAACGGATTATATTTCCTTTTATGATTATGTCAGTGGACACATTGCAAAAAGCGGAAGAACCTATCTCATCTTTGATGAACTTCAGGCAGTAGAGCATTGGGAAAAGGCGATAGAATCATTTCGTCTGGACTTTGATGTGGATATATATATTACGGGTTCAAATGCATATTTGCTGTCAACGGAGTTTTCTACACTGCTCTCAGGCAGATATGTAGAGATTCGTATGCTGCCACTTTCGTTTAAAGAGTTTCTAACCTTTTATGAACTCGGCCCTTCAATTACGCCGGAAGAAAAGTTTCAGAGGTATTTACAGTTCGGAGGAATGCCGATTCTCAGAGAATATCAGTTTAATGAAGCAAGAAGTAATCAAGCACTGGAAGGAATATATTCAACTGTTGTTCTGCGTGATATTTTGCAGAGAAATAGCGGAGCAGACCAAAGTATACTGCAAAAGATTGTTTTGTTTTTGTGCTCTAACATCGGAAGCGTTACATCACCGAACAGCATAGGAAATATTCTGTCAAATGAGGGGAATATACAAAAACCAAAAGGAAAAAACATTGCAGGCAAGACGGTGGATAAATATATAGATATGCTTCGTAATGCATTTATTTTTTATTCTGTGGGACGCTATGATGTAAAGGGAAAACAGTTGCTCAAAACATTGGGAAAGAATTATATTATCGATATGGGATTCCGAAATATGCTTCTCGGCTATCGTGATGCAGACCGTGGTCATATTCTTGAAAACATTGTTTTTCTTGAACTCATTCGCAGAGATTATCGTGTATATATCGGAAAGGTCGGAGAAACAGAGGTTGACTTTGTAGCAGAAAAGCCGAATGACAAAATATATATTCAGGTAACGGAGAGTATGCAAGTGCCTGAAACTCGAGAGAGAGAATTAAGACCACTCAAAATGATTGCAGACAATTACGAAAAAATCGTGTTGTCGATGGACAGGAATTACATTAGTTCATATGATGGAATCAAGGTTAAAAACTTGATTGAATGGCTGCTTGATTAAGGCAACAATCTTGGTAATAAACATGTATTGAAATTGAATAGCCAAACGGCGAGTCATGATTTCCAAAAAGTGATTTTGTTAGGCACTACTGTTGTATCGCACCGTTTGTTACGACTATTAAAAAAACACGGCATCTCAATCCTGTGTGGGTTGAGATGCCGTGAAATAGCTTGTGTCCTGCTTTTAACCATATTTCTTGAATACTTCTATATTGCTCTCTGCCTTTAAAACGGCAGGGTTTTGATTTATATTATTCACTATTAATTTACAACTTCAACCCTCATAAGGTTTGTATTCCCCGAAATTCCAAGAGGAACACCTGCAGTCAGAACTACCGTATCACCCTTTGTAATAAATCCGGCCTTCTGAGCAGTATCTACAGCCAGCTGAAAAAGTTCATCGGAATTAGTCTTTTCTTCAATAATAAGAGGCGTAACACCCCATGACATATTCATCTGACGCTGTGTTTTTTCATCAGTTGTACAGCTGATTATCGGTGCGTGAGGTCTGTACTTTGAAATAAGTCTTGCTGTTGCCCCTGCCTTTGTTACTGTAATAATTGCACGCGCGTTCAGGTCATGTGCAGTTGTTACGGTTGCGTGAGCTATGGCATTTGCAATGTTTGAATCGGTATCAGGCTGTCTGTTGGCAAACCTTGAACGGTAATTTATATTTTTTTCTGTTGTTTCAGCTATAAGAGCCATTGTTTTTACAGTCTCAACAGGATATGCACCGGCTGCTGTTTCACCTGAAAGCATTATGGCACTTGTTCCGTCATATATTGCATTTGCTACGTCTGTTATTTCGGCACGTGTAGGACGTGGGTTTGTTATCATTGACTCAAGCATCTGTGTTGCTGTTATTACCTGTTTTCCGGCATTATAGCCCTTGTGTATGAGGGTTTTCTGGATTGCCGGAATCTGCTCAAACGGAATTTCCACACCCATATCGCCTCTTGCGACCATTATTCCGTCAGAAGCTTCAAGTATTTCGTCTATATTTTCAACACCGTCAAGGTTTTCTATTTTTGCGATAATTCTTACGTTGTACCATCCGAGACTGTGTGTGTATTTCTTCAGATAATTTATATCGGCTGAAGAACGGACAAAGCTCGCCGCGATAAAATCATAACCCATTTTTGCACCGAACTCAAGGTCGTTCATGTCAGCGTCGCTTAAATACGGCATGGAAAGATTCACTCCGGGAACGTTTATTCCTTTATTGTTTGAAAGCCTGCCACCGTGAATAATTCGGCATACTATTTCATCAGATGTTATTTTTTCAACAAGAAGGTCAATTACACCGTCATTTATAAGTATTCTGTTTCCTATAGCTACATCCTGCGGAAGCTTTTTGAATGATATGCTTCCTATTTCATTTGTACAAGGAACATCTTTTGTTGTAAGTGTGTATATATCGCCGTCTTTTATCTCTACAGGCTTATCGTCAACAAACTTTCCAAGGCGTATTTCAGGGCCTTTTGTATCGAGCATTGTTGCTACCGGTACATTTAGCGCGTCACGCAGCCTTGTAACCTGTTCAAACCTCCTTTTATGCATATCATAGTCACCGTGGGAAAAATTAAATCTGGCAACGTCCATTCCGCCCATAATGAGGTTTTTCATAACATTTTCGTCATCTGTTGCCGGTCCTATGGTACATACTATTTTTGTTTTACGCATATAGTTTTTAAACTCCTTTTTTTATCAGATATACTTATATTATATATCAATATTTTGTTCTGGTCAAGATATTGATTATTAAACATTAAACATTAAATTTTTCTAAACGGTTAGTTGTAATATTCAGCTGATACGGTTAATTACCTGAATCCGCAAAGTTCAGTCTAAAAACCAATAGGCTAATTTTGAAATTCAAAAAATAGCCTATCATACTAAAAATGTCTTATAATCAAAAGATACTGAACGAGTTTTCAACAGTTTTTCTG
>JAEWXO010000100.1 GCA_023458875.1 Bacillota bacterium
CCAGGATCAAACTCTTAATCAAGTTTTATATTATTCACCAAAGTGATTTAATATCTTTCCTGTACTCTTTTACGAATACTTAGCTTGCAGATTTTTAGTCTTCTGCTTGACTTCTTTTGTTAACTCATTTGATTTCTCTTCTGAATCTTCAAGGGTTTTTGTTAGTGCATTGTTCAGTTTTCAAGATACTTTTTTTCTGTCTTCCGTTTTTTTATTGCCTCTCGTCAGACAGCTTTAATATCATAACATAATAGATTTCATTTGTCAACAAAAAAGTCTTCATTTTTTTGAGTTTGTTTAATTGCAACATAATATCGCTCTTATAACTTCAAAAACTATGTGTTTTTCATACCAAATCGCTTATTTTTACATAAATCTATTGAAAGGAACTTTGAATTATGATATAATGAGTTATATCTTTATATATGTATCATGTTTTATTTTTGGGGATTCGCATTATGATATTTTATCCATTATACATTATAATACTATTTTTAAGGGGTGATTTTTTTGGACATTAATAATTTATATGACATCATTCAGACAGCGCGTGACAGGAAAACTTCCGATATTCATTTTACGGTAGGCCTACCTACGGTATTCAGAATACACGGTTCACTGCAGCCATGTGATATTGAGCTTTCAGATAATGATGTTTCGGATCTCATATTTTCAATGCTTGACTATAAACAGAAAGAAATACTTGAAAATGGTGAGGATCTTGATTTTGCTCTTCAGTCACCTGACGGGGCAAGATGCAGAGTCAATGTATTCCGTGCAAAGGGTAAGTATGGTGCTGTTCTGAGACTTCTCAACAACAACGCACCGTCCCTTGACCAGATGGGACTTCCTGAGGTACTGAAAACTCTTGTAAATGAACCAAGAGGTCTTATTCTTGTAACCGGTCCTACCGGAAGCGGTAAATCAACAACGCTTGCCGCAATGATAAACGAGGTAAACAATAATAAACCTGTTCATATTCTTACTATAGAGGACCCTATTGAATATGTTTATACCCAGAACAAGGCGACTATAAGACAGCGTGAAGTCGGAACAGACGTAAAGGACTTTAATGCCGCACTTCGTTCCGCTCTTCGTGAAGACCCTGATGTTATTCTTATCGGTGAAATGCGTGACTATGAGACAATTTCTCTTGCACTTACTGCCGCAGAAACCGGACATCTTGTAATGGGAACACTTCACACGACCAGTGCGCCTCAGACTATAGACAGAATTATAGATGCTTGTCCTCCTCACGCACAGTCGCAGGTGCGTACAATGCTTGCGACAACATTAAGGGGTGTTATTTCTCAGTGCCTTGTTCCGCTTGCAGAAGGAAACGGACGTATTGCTGCAACAGAAATACTTATCGGTACAGATGCTGCAATGAACCTTGTAAGAACTGCAAAATGCCATCAGCTTGTTTCTACTATTCAGATGGGAAAAGCTCTTGGAATGCATACACTTAACTCAGACCTTGCAAGACTTGTAAGGGAAAAGAAAATCACAAAGGAAGCCGCTCTTGAATGCTCAACAGACAAGGGTGAGCTTACACAGACTATGAATGATGCTTTGATATTTTAAAGTTTTTTAAAATATTGTATTTACACATAGCTTATTAAAAGCAATTACTTATAAAAATAACACCGGCTTATCTGTTTTCAGCTGGTGTTATTTTTTTATACATTTTATTAAAGAGAAGCATTTATATTTTTTGTTCTACATATATGATTTTTATTTTAAATATGGCTGTGTTTATTATTACTAAGGCTTTGACTGAAAAAATATCAGTTGTTTTTCTTTACCATCGTCACTAAAGTCAAAGCTCGATATTAAACCATAGTTATCTTTCACATACACAAAATGATTACTTTTGGATAAATGGTCAAATTCAACTATCTTATTTCTGTTTATATCATAAACAAATGGTGTCTGTATTTCCGTCCTGTCAAGGTCATTAAATCCGATTATATCATCACTTGAATCTGATAAAACTATACATCTTCCGTCAGGATAAGAGCTAAATAAAGTATTTTGAGATTTTACTTCTTTTACTGCCTTAATATTACCGTCAGGTGATAGAATATCATAAATTTCATATATTTCATTATTCGCTGCACATAATGAAAAAGTACGATCTTCAATATCATAACTAAATTTATTATCACCTTCAATAGTCTGTATTGTATCATACCAACCTGTTTCAGAATCTTCAATAAGTGCTGCAACAGAATTATTTATTATCATAGGACCTGAAGCATTTTCTCGTACAAGAGTCAGATCATTATCTGAAAAATTATATTTATAAATATCCGAATCCTTGTAACCATCCTGATTTTGTGTATACACATTAAAATAAAGACAATTATTATACATGATATAAGAGTTTTGTGTCAACTCATTACTATATCTTTGTTCTTTCCACATATCATTATATATTATTCCGGATGTATTTTTCTTAACGTCATAATATGATAATACCGGCGTGTTTTCATCATCAGCAGGATCACAATCACTCAAAATAATAAGATAATCCTCACTATAACACACCACTATATCAGATAATTTTATATCCGATATTGCTGAATATGTGTTATTTACAAAGTTATATACACCTATCTGTTCTTGATTTGTTTCAGGTGATTGCAATCCGACATATACACTTTCCTTGTCTCGTAAAGCACTAATGTAATAATTCTGGTATCCGTTTATTGTTTCCGGCATCGTATATGGCGGACTACATTCATATATATCTTTGGCTGAGATTTTTTCTACATTTAAATTAAAATCATATTTATAAGACATTTCATCAGTCTGATCCTGATGTTCATCTGTTACCTGTTTGTCAATTTCTGTATTTCCGTTTGTCTGAGATACCGATGTCTGAGTAGTTTCCTCTGTTTGAGATGTTACAACAGTATCTTTTGCATTGGGATCTGATATTTTTATACTGTTCTTTAAAAGTAAAACGCTTGCAACAACAGCAAGACATGCAGCTGACGCAATTGCTGCCCTGTACCATTTAGGGGATTTGTACTTTTTTACTTCCGCTATTTTTTCGTCTTTATCATTTAAGGCCGGGTTTTTTGATGCTTCCATTTTCTTTTCACAGAGCTTTGCAATTCGTTTCTTTGCTGCATCATCAAGGCCGCTTGAACACTCTGAGATTTCTTCTACTGTTTTATATTTCATCATATATAAATCATCCAGCCCGCCATCGTTATTCCTTTTATTCATAAAAACACCCTCTCTATTTTATATTTCTTTTACAAGCATTTTCTTCAGATAATCGCGTGCGCGTAAGCTTCTTTTGTGAACAGCAGCCGTTGTCATTGAAACAAGCTTTGATATTTCCTCAGCTGACTTGTCATAAAAAACTGATGGATAATAATTGTCTTGTCCGGCTCTCCTAAAGAGCGGATTTTCTGCCACAGAAGCTCTCTTGCTGACCTCTTTTCAACGTCATCCTCCACTGAAAAATCGTCATATATCTCGTATTCTGAATCCTCATCGTCAATCGACGTATGCTTTCCGTGATAATTTGTAAGTCTTCTGTATTGATCAATTGCAGTACGCTTTGCTATAATGCTGATATAGCCCTTCAGTGAACCGTTTGAAATCTGATACGAATCTGTGTTTTTAAATATTTCAACAAAAATATCACTGACACAATCCTCAATATCCTCTCTTCCCGCTATATGCTTAAGCTTATTGAGCACAATTGCATAAACAAGATTTCCATACTGGTCTATCAATGCACGCTGTCCCTTTGCAGGTGAGCTCTGCATCAATGAAATCCATTCTACATCGTTCATATTTTGTCCCCCTTTGTTATGTTGATTTACGTATCTATATAATACATTCGAATTATAAAAGTCAATCTGGACATTTTTCTTCGCAAATTTTATCTAAATTATAACCTATAATTTTTTGTAAAGCAATGATTTATATCAGAAGAATCATTATATTTTATACAGAGCTCAAAAAGCTTATATTTTGGATATGTTGTACTATTTTTTAAACTATTTTATACTTGACAAACAGCATATTTAATGAGATAATTTAAATAGTGGGTTTTAGTTTTTAGAAGAAATTTTATTATTTTATGTAAAATAACAAGGAGGAATCTTAATGAAAAAGCTAGTAGCTTCAATACTGGCATGTTCAGTTCTGCTCACTTCTGTAACCGCGGCTTTACCGGCAACAGAAACAGCAGAGGCTGTCGGATCAATTAATTATGCAAAGGCACTGCAACAATCACTGTTTTTCTATGAATGTCAGCAGGCAAATGAACTTCCTGAATGGAACCGTGTTGAATGGAAGGGCGACTGCACAATGGACGATTATATCAAGGGCGGATGGTACGATGCCGGAGACCATGTAAAATTCAATCTTCCTATGGCATACTCAGCAGCAATGCTCGCATGGGGTCTTTATATGTACGGCGATGCAGTTGAGCAGGTAGGCCAGTACGAAATATACCAGAACAACCTTGAATACACTCTTGATTACCTTGCAGACTGTGACCTCGGGGACGAAGTGGTTTTCCAGGTAGGAAACGGAACAGAAGACCATACATGGTGGGGTCCTGTTGAGCTTCTGGAATATGCAATGGTAGAAGGCTCATATTACAAGAGACCATACTACACAGGTACGGGATCAGCTGTATGCGGCGAAATGGCTGCAGCACTTGCGGCCGGCGCAGTAGCACTCAAGGGCAAAACAGACAAAACAGACAACTACATAGAGCACGCTGAAAACATCTTTAAAATTGCCGATAAATCAAAAAGCGACGCTGATTATAACAAGAGTGACGCATCGGGCTTTTACCGCTCAAGTCATTTCTATGATGAACTTTTCTGGGCAGCAAACTGGCTGTATATTGCAACAGGCGATAAGGCATACCTTGACAAGGCTACATCATATATACCTGAACTCGGAAAAGAGCTCGGTACCAATGAACTTAAGTATTCATGGACACAGTGCTGGGATGACGTTCAGCAGGGTGGTATGCTTCTGTATGCAATAAACACACAGAATAAACAGTATATCAGTCAGATTGAAAGACACGTTTCTTACTGGACAAATGAAGTTAAGGAAATACCTGGCGGACTCAGGTGGCTCAGTGAATGGGGCTGTCTCAGATATGCAACAACAGCCGGATTTGTAGCTTCCGTTGCATGCGATACAGTATTAAAGGATTCACCTAACAAAGCTTCATACAAAAAGTTCTATGAACAGCAGATAAACTATTCACTTGGCGACAACCCAAGTAACAGATGCTATGTTGTAGGATATGATGAAACATCACCTACATCCCCTCATCACAGAACAGCTCACGGATCATGGAAAAATGATCTCACAGTACCTGAACAGTCACGTCATATCCTTTATGGCGCCCTCGTCGGTGGTCCTTTAAGTGACGGTTCATATGAGGATGACCGTGGAAACTTTATGAATAACGAGGTGGCTACAGACTACAACGCAGGATTTACCGCACTTCTTTGCAAAATGATATCCGAGTACGGCGGAAAAACAGATCCTGACTTCCCTCAGCCTGAACAGAGAACCCCTGAATATTATGTTGATGCCGCAGTGAAAACCAATGATGCTTCAGGCACAACAGTAAGCCTTAAGTTTACTAACCACACAGCATGGCCGGCAAGAATCCAGGATAATATGTCATTCCGTTACTATATTGATATAACCGAAGTTTTAAATGCCGGATTCTCAGCATCTGACATTAATATAAGATGCGACAGAAACCAGAGTACTATGTACAGTGACAGCAAACCCGCTGTTATTTCAGAACTTAAACAGTACGAAGGAAATATTTATTATGTTGAGGTTCTTATGCCTGACGGTAAAGTAGCATTACCTATTTCAGAAGGCAGACATCAGTGTGAATTCCTGATTGCATTAGTATTCCCGAACTACGGAAGCGGATGGGATGCAACAAATGACTTCTCATTTAAGGGACTCGACAAATCCCCTGTAATGGCTGAAAATGTTCCTGTTTACTATAACGGAGAACTTGTTTTCGGCACTGAGCCTGACGGGACAACGGTAACTGTTCCGCCTGTTACTGAAAAGCCTACTACAACTAAGGCTACAGAAAAGACCACAACCACTAAGGCTACAGAAAAAACAACAACTACAGTAACTGAAAAGACTTCTGTTACTACAGTAACTGAAAAAACAACAACCAC
Organism: Bacillota bacterium; assembly: GCA_023458875.1. Classification (GTDB taxonomy): domain Bacteria; phylum Bacillota; class Clostridia; order Oscillospirales; family Ruminococcaceae; genus HUN007. The sequence goes on from JAEWXO010000100.1 coordinate 6,210, forward strand.
AAATGTAACTGAAAATACAGATCCTTCGGACAAAAAAATCTATGGTGATATAAGCGGAGATAAAAAGGTTGATATCTCAGATCTTACATTGCTATCATTAAACATTTTAGGAGATGCTACCTTCACTGATGAACAGCAGGAGCTTGCAGATGTAAACGGTGACGGTGAGGTTTCGCTGCCTGACCTTCCGCATTTAAAACAATATATCATGAAGGATCCTGTAAAACTCGGACCAGTAGCATAATGAAAAATATATAATAAATAATTATCAGGGAGCAGGAGGTTATGTAAAATCCTGCTCCTTGATTTTTAAAAATTTAATCAATACAATGAAAACAACTCTACTCTTCAGTCCGAGATTTCGACTCAGCACGAGTCGACCGGGCTTTCCGATCACGCCTTTAAACCTCGGGAATACATATCCCTTCTATGAATAGTACAAAAGCAACAGCCTGAATTGACTTTGATCTGTGTCAGTTCAGGCTGTTGCTTTAAGTTTTTAATGTATAATATTTATTAATATGAATACTTTGATGTAATTCCAAGATATTCTTCAAGGCATAAACCGCTGTTATATACTTTTTCTGCAAGTTCGGTACCAAGATATCTTATATGCCATGGCTCATATTTGTATCCTGTTATATCATCTTTTCCTTCAGGATATCTTATAATAAAACCGTATTTGTAACAGTTTTCTGCAACCCATATACCTTCATCTGTATAAGCGAAGCTGTCTTCTATTGAATTAAGATCCAGCGAAAGTCCTGTCTGATGCTCTGAATGACCCGGTCTTGCCGAATATGTATCAGCAGCTTCCTTTCCGTCCCTGGCAACATAACGATTGTAAAGGCTTTCCTGAAGCTCATAGCTTCTGTAATCTGAAGCATCATAAAGACTAAGCCCCTCAGCGGCTGCATCTGCGGCCATCTTATCAAACGCATTCTGAGTTTCTGTAGTAAGCCTTCCCGGTGCATATGAAGCAGGAAGAGGATATGTCTTATTTACAATAAGTATACCCTGAATGTATGTCGGTTCTGTTTCTGCCTGATTATATGATGGAGGGGACTGCGTCTGATATGTCTGTCCCCTGGTTTCTTCTTTTGGCTTATTTTCCTGTTTTACATCCGGCTCGCTGTTATTATTCTTCAGACCATTATTATCTGAACTGCTGTCCGATACGGAAAGTTCGCTTTCTTCAGGTTCACCACCTGCATATAAAACGGAATCGGATACCTTTGAGGTTGCTTTTTTTGTTTTTCCGGCTGTGGTTACTGCTGTTGTTTCAGTATTTTTTTCGGACTGTGATGATTCTGCCACATGTGATTTTACATTAATATTTCCGTTTATTTTACCACAGCCTGCAGATAATACTGATGCTGCTATTAAAATTGTCAGTGCTGATATTCTTTTTTTCATTTTACTCTTTTTTACCTTCCAGTCCAAGAATTATATCCTCATGCATTATATATTGCTTGTATGTCGTTAAATCAGCAAGGTTAATCTCACCGTCTCTGAGTACATCGGCGTTTTTATATGCTTCATCAGAAAGCGTATAATCCCCGAGCATATGCAGCGATAACAATGACATATCTACAATATCGCAGGAGTTGTTACCGTCAAGATCTCCGGCATTGATAGACTGATCTATCCATACGGCCTTAAATTCCGGACTTTCCCCGAAGCTTTCGATTTTTATACGGAATTTACCGCCAGGTGCATAATATCTACCCTTATACTCCCATGCAAGAAGCTTTGAGCCTTCATTTGAAAATGTACACTCAGGAAAAATAAGATTCGTATCATATGTCTGAATAATTTTATCCATTGTTCCGGTCCCGCCGTTTGAATTAAACCTGATAGCTATTTGTATCGGTGTCCACACTGCTTCTATAACTGTATCCTTATCAGGGATGACATATGTCTGTTCCAGTTTATATGATTTATCAATCGCCGGATCATACCAGCCGATTATTTTATAACCAAGCCTTGAAAGTCTTGAGCTGTCAGGAAGTTCAATCTTTGAACCCGGATATTTTACAAATGATACTTCTGTCAGACTAAGAACGCCCTCACTTGTACCTGTGCTGTATGTAAGAGTTATCGGATCAAGCCAGTCAGGACAAACATATGTATCCTTTTCAGGCATAATAAACTTTGTTTTAGGAGCGTAATATTCTCCGTTTACAAGCCATCCGTTGAACTGAGCATTTCCGTTAAACATTGCATAATTCGGAAGTAAGATTTCTGTTCCCGGTACTACGGTGTGATCAACAAGAGGAAAATTATATCCGTATTTTGAAAGATCCTCGTATGTCAACATATAAACCGCAGTCCATACCGCCGTAAGCTTCATATTCTCCGGAGGCATCTTGATTACCTGACCTCTTTCGTAGGTGTTGACGCCGTCAGTCCACCCTGAATGTGAATATCCGTCACGTTTAAGTGCCCATACAGAAAGCTTTACATCTTTTCCTTCAGTCACAGGATCTGTCTGTGCTATCTTGCCTTCTCCGCCGTTCAAATCATATTCTATGGTATAGAGTGTCCCGGCATCATTTACCTCTGTCTGTTCTGTAACAGTGCTACCTGTATCCTCAACAGCAGATATTCCTGTTATACCGGATGAACCAATACTTATTACTGCAGCGCAGATAAATGAAATATATTTCAGCTTATTCATTTTTTTATTTTCCTTCCGATTTTAAATTAATTTTACTGGGCGCCTAATTTTACAGGGTCCTTCATAATATACTGCTTCAGATGTGCCAGATCCGCAAGATCAGTCTGTCCGCTTGCATTTACATCACCGGCCTCTGTCTGCTTGTCATTAAACCTTACATCTCCTAAAATGTTCAGCGACAGCAATGTAAGATCTGAAATATCAACCTTTTTATCACCGTTTACATCGCCCGGTGCAAGTCTGTCAGATTCTTCAGGAGTCTGTTTTGATGTTGTTACAGGCTTCGTTGTTATCTTTGTTGTGGTGGTTTTTTCTGTTGCTGTTGTTACAGGCGGCTCGGTTACAACCGGAACAGAACCGTCAGGCTCAATTCCTCCTACCAGAACGCCGTCGCTGTATACACATATATAATCTGTTCTCTCTACTGTTCCGAGGAAAGGATTTTCCTCGATTCTTATTCCCTTATGACTCCAATCATCGGCTGTATTCCACGAGTTTTTCCATGCATATGTCCCCAATGCAAACTGATATTTTTTGTTGGAATTTGCAATGGCATATCCTTCCCACTTAACCTCTACATAATAAATGTCATCCTTATAGTGGTGCGGTCCTGAAATTACTCCGTCATGTCCGGCTTCTTCATATGCCTGGTCGTATAATTCCTCAACAGTCATATTTTCCGGCTCTACAGATGACATTCCGGTTGCATCAAAGAAATATCGTACCGATGTGTTCTTTGATGGCTTTGCAACGTTTCCTGATACGAAAAACGTTATTTCCGATGCCTTTGGTCCGTCCGTCTGCACTATTTCGACACTGAAGGCATCTACCCAGTATGATTCAGGTCCCTGGTCAGGTGTAACAGGGTCAGGCGGAAAGTCAGGTGTTATTTTCATTGTATCATCCTTATAAAAATGATACAGTCCCGCACATGCACCTACAAATGCCGCATTGTAGTCAATCGTTACTTCGTTGTATATCCAGTCTGATGTAATATCATTATGTTCATCCTTTGAGTCAGGTCCTCCTACAAGTGCACCGTATAAAACATATCTGTGCTCGCGGGGATCCTCACATTTTGAAAGGCCTGAAGCCGCTCTGTGATGCGGGTATTTAACTGAATTGTCGCTATATCCTACGACATAGCATCTGTTAAGAGGGTTTTCTCCGATAAGATAATCCATCTGGGATTTTGCCCAGTCACTGTATTCTCCGGCCTTGTCTCCATGATGCTTATCATATACCAGTGCAGCCAACTGGGTTGCCGTATTATAACGGGCTGAACCCCACACACTTAAAAAAGCATATCCTGTTGGTGACAGTGCAGCAACGCTTCCTGCCTTCCACTTTCTCGGAAGATCACCGGCCGCATTCCAGAAATTGCATTTTTCGTATTCTGTTTTTCCCTGAGCTTCAAGGAATTGTTTCATCATGCTGCCGTCCTGACCGTACATATCCTCAGCCTCAGCAAGCATAAACATTGTTCCCGCCCATACATCATTCCAGCAGTGTGTCCAGCATGATCCTGCATAATAGTCTATATTTTCAAGCACTATATCAAGGTAATGCTTATTCTGCGTACAAAGGTAAAGCCATATTGAAGCCCAGCAATAATCATCTATCCACTTTGAAGATGAATAATATACTTTCGGTCCGTCATCATTGCATGATTTTTCATCACAGCTCTCTGCAAATCTGAATAATGCCTCAGCATAATCGAGATTTTTTTCTGCATATTCCGGGTCTTCGTCCTTAAAATTCATATAGTTTACTGCAAGCGATGCAGCAGCGGCAGCTACACAGTCAGTTGAAGGCAGATCCTTTGTAGCAAACCAGCCCCTTCTGAACATTTCATCTGCTTCAGGCGCATTCCAGTAGGCATGGTCTATATCACCGTCGCCCACCTGATAACAGAATGCGACAACATCGCCATTATCGTCTCTGAATGTACATCTCATGAAATAGTCGTTAAAATATCTGAGTATTGTTTCAATATGATCATCCTGTTCCGTTTCAACATACTCATCTTTAAATTCATAGTAACCCCATCCGAGAGTAGAACCCGAATATGCCTCCGGCATTCCGAACTTTACATGGTCTCCGGCATCATGAAATCCTCCTGAAACATCAACACATCCGTCACCGTCAGGATCAAGGGCAGCAATATTTTCTTTTATAAAGCTGTCTGTCATATTTGTGTTTTTTGAATCAAGAGGCAGCTGTGCATCATATGTATGACAATCCGATCTCCACTTATAACGGTTATTTTCATTTACATCTGTTCCGCACATATTTGCATCATAAAAATACATTGAATACTGCAATAACTTGGCGTAATTTTTCTCCACTTCAGAATTTGCCGCACTTACTGCTTCCGGCTCCGGAATAAATGATCTTAAGTTTGTACATGTGCCCAATACCGCAACACCAAGAGTAAATGCTGTAAGTCTTTTCAAAAATGATTTTCTCATTTTAAACTCCCTTCTGTCTCATAATAGTCAAGTAAAAGCTTGACTTTTCTGCCATAGCTTGCTTTTCCGTCACTAACTCCGTTAAGCTTTAGTGATGTGTCAGTAAAAACATCCGATACATCATTGATAACATCTGTAGATACAACTGCTTTTTCCTCTACTTCCTCCCATGCATCATATGTAAGAAAAACATTGTCATTGACTACACTGATATCCATAGAATTATGTATCGCATCAACCCTTTCAAGCTCACTTCTTTCTGTTATGCATTCATAAACATCATTTTCTATATAATTTATTACTGATAGATATCCACTATATCTGAATTGTGCACTGTCTGATCCTGTACATGCAAGAAATGAAACAAATCCTGCTTCATCTTCAGGCATTATACCCTTAAGATGTGCATATTCATGACATATTGTGTCCGGATAATTTATTGGGCTCATTAATTTATTGTAATTTACCTCAAGGGAAAACGGGAAAAATACTCCCATAAGATATTGCTGTGAAACAAACCCGGAAAACATTATCTTTTTAGGTTCAGGATAATAACCTGAAAGCTGAGGATATACAGCACTCAGTTTACGCATTGAATCACTGGCCGTTTTATAAAGATCATCTGTGAGAATAAAATTTCCGTTTTCATCACGTTCCACTTCGTCTGAAAGCTCATTAAGGTTATTTACTACAATTTCATAAAGCTTTACAAGCGATTCCGTCGGATATTCTTCAGGTGCCTCACTGAAATACTCATCTGAAAACGGTGTACAGTGATACATAATAAAACAATTCATTGTTTCTGTCGTAACAATAAACGCCATGATCCATAAAAATATCCTGAGTGCGGTAAACGAGATTTTATTTCTTTTTCCCTTTCCGAATATCATAAGGAGTATATACGCAATAGTCCCTGCAACAATAATCAAAACTGCAGCAATTATCATAATCTCGCCAAGCGAAAAAGGAATGACTGACGATGCTCTGGAAAAAATATTTACCCAAACCGGCAGAATGTTTCCGGCATACCAGTCTGAAAACGCCGTACTCAGCCATGAAGCCGCATTTAATATTATCATCAGAAGATAAATAAATATAAGTACCATATCGGCTTTTTTTATTTTTCTTTTCATAATTTTACCCCATAAAAATGTCTTTTTTATTTTCTGCTGAGTCAGCTATTCCCTTTATTTATTATAAAGGAAACTGACTTTTCCCCTGTATTTTTTCATCAAGCACAAGAGGAATATCATAATCCACAATAACCTGTCCGTATATATCAGTAGCCCTGAATGTAAACGGTCCCTCCCCCATTTCCATACTCACAAAATAATTGTATGGTCTTCGTTTTATCTCGGCAAATTCTCCGTCTTTATTAAGATATTCAAGCTTTGCTATCGGATAACGATGATTCAGGAGCTGTACACCACACCAGAAAGGACTGCTTCCCTCTTTAAATCTGTAGCTTACAGGTGCATCAGCAGCGGTATCCAGAGGCACTATTTTCCAACTGACAGGTACACGTCCTTTTTCAACCGGCGCAATAAGAGGAAAAGCATCTGTATACAGATCAAGATCACCTTTTTTACCCTCAGGCAATAAATCTGTCACAAGCATATTTATTGTGCCCAGCTCTCCTGTTACCTCAAGATATGCGCCGGCAAGCCTTGCATCATCATAATCGGCAAGATTCATTGCAACTATCCAGTAATCACGGGAAACCGGGTCAAGCATCGCACATCCGCCCTCATATCCTCCACCGTAAAATGTACCTTCTCCTGTATGTACGGTACCCTTCGGCTCAAGAATTGCCGACTCATCTATAGGATATGTATATGGCACATCGGGCTTTGGAAGCTTCTCACCTTTAAGTAAGTATTTAATAAGAAATGACGCATCTGCCGATGTAATTACACCGTCAGCGTTTATGTCGGCATTTTTACTTTGCGTTTCATCCGGCAAAAAAATACCAAGCAATGTTCCCTTCAGATAAATAAGGTCTGTTATATTTACTTTTGAATCAAGATTAATATCACCTGGATCATATGGCATTTCCTGAGCTGAAACACCCACACCGGATACAGACAATATTCCGCACATAAATGCCATGCATATTTTTTTATAAAGCTTCATATCTTCAGAACCTTTCCGCAATCTGCTGACTTTACAGAACTGTGCGCCAATGATAATGTCTGATATTTTCTGATTTACAGTTACCATTCCGCAATATATGCCTGAAAGTCAATGGCAACTGAATAACCCGCCGACTCGTTCCGGGTCGAAATTCCAGCCATACTCACATCTTAAAAGCAACGATTTCATGCTTATTTCAGCATTACTGGACAATAAGCCGCAACTATCATACATATATTTATTATATCATAAAGCCAAACGAGAGTAAATATTATTTTTGCTCAAATAAAACATGTGCATTATGTTCAAATACACTTTTATCTTAAAAAATGCTCCGTATCATTTAAGACGGAGCATTTTTTCTGAATATATTATTTTTTCTGCGGACCTAATACAACATCATCCTTCATTGTATACTGTTTCAGATGCGCAAGGTCGGCAAGATTTACTTCACCGCTGGTGTTTACATCGGCCGCACTCATAAAAGTACCTGACAGAGTCCTGTCTCCGATAAGATACTGACTCAGTATAGTAAGATCTGTTATATCAACTTTTTTGTTTCCGTCAAGATCTCCGTAATTAATTCCGTTATCTGACGGTACCTTCGTTGTTGTTTCCGCTTCAGTCTTTGAAGTATCAGGTCTTTTTGATGTTGTGACATTTGTCTGAGTTGTTTTAGCTGTTGTTGTATTTGTTGTTACAGTCGTGGTTACTGCCGGTGTTGTTATTACCGGTTCACTGCCGTCAGGCTCTATTCCACCGACAAGCACTCCGTTATCATATACACATATATACTTTGTTTTTTCCACTGTGCCTTTAAACGGATCGGTTTCCTGTCTGAGTTCCTGGTGGCTCCAGTCATCGGACGGATCCCAGGAATTTCCCCATGCATATGTTCCAAGAGTGAACTGGTACTTTTTGTTTGAATTGGCTATTACGTAGTCTTCCCACGCAATTTCAACATAATAAATATTATCCTTGTAGTGAACAGGTGTTTCTGACAATGTTGCTCCATGATCAGCTTCTATTTCAGCCTGATCATAAAGCTTCCTGAGAGTAAGCTCCTGTTGTCCTATTGATGCCATTCCTGTCGAATCAAAATAATATCTTACTGAAAGGTTTTTGGATATCTTTGTTACATTTGAGCAGACATAGAATGTTACTTCTGTAGCCTTAGGCGAACCGTCCTGCTCTATATCAACGCAGAATGCCTCTACCCAATACTTACCTGTCGGAGAGGTATCGCCGGGATTTGACGGATCATCTTCTTTATCTGTTACTGCCGGCGGAAAATCAGGTGTTACTTTCATGGAATCATCGCCAAAGAAATAATACTGACCTGCACATGCACCTACAAATGCCGCATTGTAGTCTATTGTTACTTCATTGTATATCCAGTCAGAGGTCAAATCCTTATGGTTATCTGACAAGTCCGGTCCTCCTACAAGTGCACCGTAAAGAACATATCTGTGTTCATCGAGGTCCTCACATTTTGAAAGGCCTGAAGCTGCTCTGTGGTGAGGATATTTTGCTGAAATATCACTGTAGCCTACTATATAGCAACGGTTAAGCGGATTTTCACCTAACAGATAATCCATCTGCGATTTTGCCCAGTCACTGTACTTTGATGCCTTATCTCCGTTATGCTTGTCATAAACAAGAGCAAGGAACTGTGTAGCCGTATTGTATCTTGCAGAACCCCACTGATTGAGGAAGGCATATCCTGCCGGTGAAGTTTTCGGTGTATTTCCTGACATCCAGTTGTCAATAGTTTTTGCTATCTGACTCCACCAGTCAATATCTTCATATGGGCTCTTGTTCTGAAGCTTTATAAATCTGTCAACAAATTCTGTGCTCTTTTTACCTTCAATACCCTGAGTTGCTTTTCCGTACATATCATCGGCTTCACCGAGCATGCACATAACTCCTGCCCAGACATCATTCCAGCAGAATGTCCAGCATGAAGGCGCATAGTAGTCAACATTTTTGAGGACTGTATCAATATAGGAATCCTCCTGCGTTGCCATATAAAGCCATATAGCCGCAAAGCAATAGTCATCAACCCATTTGGAGGATGTATAATACCCTTTAGGGCCGTCATCATTACAAGCCTTTTTATCTGCTCTGTCAGCAAATTCATAAAGTGCTATCGCATAATCAAGATTCTTTTTTGCATATTCCGGATCTGAATCCTTAAAGTTCATGTAGTTTATTGCAAGAGAAGCAGACGCTATTGCAAGACAGTCTGTTGAAACCATTTCATCTGTAGCAAACCATCCGCGCCTGAACATTTCATCAACTTCAGGTGAGTTCCAGTAAGCGTGGTCAATATCACCGTCACCTACCTGATAACAGAACGCAATAGCCTTTCCGCTGTCATCAAGGTATGTACATTTCATAAAGTAATCATTGAAATACCTGAGTATTGTTTCAGCATGCTCTGCCTGACCTGTAGCTTCGTATGCATCCCTGAATTCATAATATCCCCAGCCAACTGCAGCGCCTGAATATCCTTCAGGCATACCGAACTTTACATGGTCTCCGGCATCATGATATCCTCCGGCAACATCAACGCATCCGTCACCGTCAGGATCAAGTATGTCTTTATTCTTCGCAATGAAGCTGTCAGTCATATTTGTGTTTTTCGAATCAAGCGGAAGCTTTGCATCATATGTATGACAATTGCTTCTCCATGAATACTGTGAATTTTCGTCTACACCTGTACCGCACATATTTGCATCATAAAAATACATTGAGTACTGCAATGCCTTTGCATAGTTAAGCTCGACACCTCCGGCATTCGCAACAGATACATCCAGTATATCAGCAGCCGGAAAAACAGCTACTGCCGAAATCATTACAACTGCACTTACTGTAGCTGCTTTTATTCTGCTAAAAATACTTTTCTCATTCATTCAGCTCTCATTCCTTTCAACAATAAAAAATTATTTTTTAACCGGTCCGAGTGTAACCGGGTCATGCATAATATACTGCTTAAAATGGCTGAGATCAGGAAGTCCTACTGATCCGTCACCGTTTACATCTGCACGTTTTAAAGTATCAGCGTTAAAAGTCATATCTCCGAGAAGATACTGACTGAGCATTGTAAGATCTGTAATTTCCACCTTTCCGTTGCTGTCAAGATCACCGTATCTGATGTCATCCGGTGTTGATTTTGTTGTTGTATTATCAGGTGTTGTTGTAATCTTTGCTGTTGTTGTGTTCTTTGTTGTTGTAGTTTTTGGTGTTGTTGTAACGGTTGATTCAGTCGGCTTAGGGGTCTGTGTTACCACCTCAGGAACTGTTCCGTCAGGCTCTGTTCCGCCTACAAGTACACCGTTATCGTATATACAGATATATGGTGCAACCTCAGGTGTGCCTTTAAACGCATCAGTTTCCTGTTTTAAATCCTTATGGCTCCAGTCATCATCCGGATTCCATGAATTGCCCCATGCATATGTTCCGAGAGCAAACTGATATTTTTTATTTGAATTTGCTATTACGAATCCGTCCCATGATATTTCAATATAGTATATTTTGTCTTTATAATGTACCGGTGCCTTTGAAATGGTTGCTTTGAAATCAGTTTCAGCTGCTGTCTGATCGTAAAGCTGTCTTAATTCTATACTGTTTATATCAACTGATGACATTCCTGTTGAATCAAAATAATATCTTACAGAAATATTTTTTGAAGGCTTCGTGACATTTGAGCAAACGAAAAATGTTATCTCTGTTGCCTTCGGTCCGTCACTCTGTGCAATATCAACACAGAATCCCTCTGCCCAGTACCTGTTTCCTCCTTCAGGACCGTCTTCGCCCGGATTGTATGATACCTCAGGCGGAAAATCAGGTGTTACCTGCATTGATTCATCACCGAAGAAATAATAATTACCTGCGCATGCGCCTACAAACGCTGCATTGTAGTCTATTGTTACTTCGTTATATATCCAGTCCTCAGTAAGGTCTATATGCTGGTCGCCCTCATCAGGTCCACCGACAAGTGCGCCGTAAAGTACATATCTTTGCTCTCCTCTGTCCTCACACTTTGAAAGACCGGATGAAGCTCTGTGATGTGGATATTTTGCTGAAATATCGCTGTATCCTACAACATAGCATCTGTTCATAGGGTTTTTACCGAGAAGGTAATCCATCTGGCTCTTTGCCCACTCCGAATATCCGGTAGCCTTGCCTCCGTTGTGCTTGTCGTAAACGAGTGCAAGGAACTGTGTAGCCGTGTTGTATCTTGCAGAACCCCATTTGTTAAGGAATGAGTATCCTCCTGGTGTTACCTGGCCTGTTACGCCGTTTTCCCAGTTTTCTATAGTCTTTGCAATCTGGCTCCACCAGTCAACATCCTCATAAGGGCTCTTGTTCTGGAGAGTCTTGAATTTTTCTGCAAATTCAGTACTTGGTCTTCCTACGCTGTTTGTAACTTTTTTACCGTACATTGTATCGGCTTCGCCAAGCAGGCACATTACTCCTGCCCAGACGTCATTCCAGCAGAATGTCCAGCATGAAGGTGCGTAATAATCAACATAATTAAGTGCTTTATTTACATACTCGTCATCCTGAGTAGCCATATAAAGCCATACTGCTGCAAAGCAGTAATCATCTTCCCACTTTTTAGATTCATAGTAGCTCTTTGGTCCGTCATTATTTACTGATTTTTTGCTGGCTCTGTCTGCAAATTCAAACAATGCCTTTGCATAATCAAGGTTCTTTTCTGCGTATTCAGGATCTGTATCCTTAAAATTCATGTAGTTTATTGCAAGAGAAGAAGCAGCTATTGAAAGACAGTCTGTTGAAACCAGTTCATCTGTGGCAAACCAGCCTCTTCTGAACATTTCATCTACTTCAGGTGAATTCCAGTATCTGTGGTCGATATCGCCGTCACCTACCTGATAGCAGAATGCTATTGCTTTGCCGCTCTTATCAAGGTATGTACATTTCATAAAGTAATCATTGAAATATCTGAGTATCGTTTCAGCATGCTCTGCCTGGCCTGTAGCCTCATATGCATCTCTGAATTCATAATATCCCCAGCCTACTGCAGCACCTGAATAGCCTTCAGGCATACCGAACTTTACATGGTCTCCGGCATCGTGGTATCCTCCTGCAACATCAAGACAGCCGTCTCCGTCAGGATCAAGCACATCTTTGTTTGCTTTTATAAAGCTGTCGGACATATTTGTGTTTACAGAATCCAGAGGAAGCTTTTCGTCATAAACATGACAGTTACCCCTCCATGAATACTCGGAGTTTTCTTCAACACCTGTACCGCACATATTTGCATCATAAAAATACATTGAATACTGGAGTGCTTTTGCATAGTTAAGCTCTACATCTGCAGCACTTACTGATGCTGTACTGTCGGTTTTCCCTGACATGGGAAATATCGTAGGTATAGTGGAAAGTACAAATGCCGAACATATTGCAGCTGCTTTCAGTCTTCTTGAAAGACACTTTGATATCATCTTGCTCATCCTTTCAGAATAAAAATATAGTATTTATTTTTCATAATAACATAAGGGTATTTTGTATTTATTATATCATAAAATACGGGAAATGTAAAGAAAATTTGTGCTTAATTTTCAATATGGTTTTTATACAAAAAACAAAAAACAGGATATACAATGCCTTTTTTCAAAGCATCTGTATATCCTGTTTTATATTTTACCAGTTTACCATATTTCCGTCACTTGATGTCTGTGTCTGAAGCTGCTGTTTTGCCAGATTATCAACTTCATTATAGAAGTTACCGGACTTTGCTGACAGCTCTGACATTTTGTCTTCGATTTCTTTTTGACGTTCCTTCTCTTTGTCAGTCATTTCAGCAGTATCTTTTAAAAGCCCTATATATTCCTTCTGAAGTTCAAGTTTTTCTTTCTCATAATCACAGCATTTTGAAATTTTTTTATGTTCATCCTTAAATGCCAAAGGCGGTTTGAGTGCTTGCATGTCATCAAGAATTACTTCGGCTTCATCACAGAGATTTGTAATCGTTACTCTCTGCCCCTTTTGTATTGCCGTTGAAATTTCATCGAATTTATCGGAATACTGTGAATAAAGCAAAACAACCGAAGAAGCGTAGTCAGCCTTTGACATGCTCTTTTCTGTTTCTCCGCAGCCTCCAAGCATGAAGAGCATAACAACTGTCATCACAGCAACCGGTATAATATTTTTTAATGCTTTCATTTTATCTGCCTTTCATTTTTACATAAGATCCATAACATCATGGTATGCCTTTAATATTCCCTCTTCAAGAGTATATCTTCTTGCAAGGACGTTAAGATATTTGCCGTTTTCCTTTATGTAAAAATATTTTTCGTCGTCAGATTTCTGGATAAATTCAAGCTTATAGTCAGTTCCGTCAGCAAGATGATATATTACTGAGGCTGATGGTTCCTTGTTAAGTTCATCATCACTGACATTTTCATATATCTGGTCATATGCAATTCCTGTTATTGCGAATATCAGGAGGTTAAAAGTGTTGAGAGTTGTTTCGTCATCTGTATCCACTACCTCACCATTAAGCTTGTAGTCGGCAAAAGTAGGATTTTTAGGATCATAATTAAAGTCTATTTCTATTTTCTCTCCGAACATATCAAGTGAAAATCCTTTAATGTTTCCGAAATACTCGTTGCGGAGCTCTCTGTCCATTATATCCTCTGTTTTTGTTTCCAGACATCCTACAGTTTCAAATTCAAATATGTAGACCTGTTTATACTCCGGATTGTATCCGTATATATACCTGTGATCTTCATCATAGTAATCCCCGAAAAGCATATTTACGGCTTTTGAAGCAGTTTTTACTTCGATCTCAAAGCTCGGATTATCAAAGCCGAGTTTCGACAGATCCTCAGGGTTTTCCTCTCCGAAAGCCAGGCATGAAGAACGTGTTACCTGTGAAAGAATTGAAACGACCTGAGAACTGTTTACCTTACCCTCAGGAAACGGCTCTTTGATTGTCCAGATTCCGCTGTCATCACGGCTCAGATCATAAACTGTACTTCCGTCCTTTACAAATCTGAAATAATTGATATCATTTGTATTGTTTACGTCAAATATATATGTATCCTTGAGGCTTTCTCTTTCTGCCCACAAGCTGTCAATATAGTCTGAGGAAACAAGATATATTGTATTCTTGCCGGTAACCTTTACATAATATACTGCTTCGCCCGGCACCTGTTTGCCTATTTCAAGGCTGTACTCATCATCGTCTGTAACGGCGCTTATTATCATCGGGTCATCAAGTCCGTACTTTGACAGATCATCAGGTTTTTCAGTAAGTATACTGTTTGCTGTCAGATCGCATATTGTATTGCAGATAGCCGCGAGCTTACCTGCTTTGAATGCTATTCCGTCTCCGCTTGTCATTATCCATTCTGAATTTTCAGATATCCCGAACTCATAATCTCCTGCGCTGTTGTGTACTTTAAGAGTCTGAATGTCGTTTACATTAAATTTAAAAATAACGTTCTTGTTTGCTTCTTCAAGAAGCTTCTTGTTTTCATTGTTTTTGTATACTGTAACGCCTGCATATGCACCGATTGCAATAACCGCTACGACTATAAGGGCTATAAGAAGTCTTAAATATTTCTTTGTCATGCGTTACGCCTCCTTGCCCAGATAACAACACCTGTAATAGAAATAAGTATCGGGAAGGCAATCATAATAACAAGAATAACATTTCCTGTTTTTTCATCAGGAATTGTTATATAGTCAGTTGCCTGTATATGTATAGGGTATGTAATTTCACTGTTTACCTCATCCATCCAGCTTATATTTGTAAGAAAAATATAAGGTGTCATTGCGAAAACCTCGTTTTGTGAAACAGCATCAGAAATAATGTCCGCAGATCCTGACACAAAAAGCTTACTGTTGTTTCTGTCCGGGTCTTCAGCATGTGCCGCAAGATAAAGCACGCCTCCCGGAGGCTGAATATCCTGTGATGTTCCTCCTAATATTTCACTGTCTGCCGTGTTGAATGTCTGAATCAGAGGTTCAACTGTCATATTGCTTTCATGATCTTCAGATTCTGTTGAATAAAAGCTTCTTGACGGAGGCATGTAAAGAGCAGTTTCTCCCTGTGTCTGTATAAGTCCCTGATTTATTTCAGTATCAAAGAATTCACACATTAATATGTATTTGTTGTTCTGAGCATGATAACCGGTTACTGTTTCAAATACCTTGTTATAATCCATGGCAATGTTATACTGCGCCATTATTTTCTCAATATTTTTATATCTGAACTTGCCTTCAAAAGGTGACATCAGCATACATATGTTTCCGCCCTCATCAAGGTACGAGGAAATAATTTCCGTTTCAGCATCTGTCAGATCCTTCTTAGGTGCTGCGACTACAATTGTTGTTGCATCATCAGGTATTGAACCATTTAATGAAATATCAATCGGTTCCATTTCATAGTTCTGGGATCTGAACTGTTCGCGGAGGAATGAATAATCATCTATACTCTTTTCATCATGACCTGTTGTAAAGTATATCGTAGGCGTTTTTCCTGTCTGCAGATAATCAATAGCACCAATGATATAGTTTTCTCCGTAAAATTCTACATTTCCCGTTTCACCGTTTGTTACAAAAAGAGTATTGAACGGAATTCTGCGTATGTTGTCGCCGCTCTTTAAAACGATATCCGTACTTTGCAGATTCATATAGCCTTCAGGATCAAGTTCTTTTATAAAATCGGGATCCTTTACAACATCTACATCGTGAAGTGTAATATTTTCGTATTCGCCCATCAGTCTTATTGTTTTAACAAACATATCTGCCATGGTGTATCCTGTGTCACCAAGCGAGAAGCCCTCATAAAGAGCGTCAAGCTTATATAGCACATACATATCCACAGGCTTTTTTATTGACCCGAGAGTCTTTTCGGCACTGTCACTCAGCGTAAATGCATTATACGGAGTTACATCCACCTTTACATCTACCTTTGAAAAAATCAGGTTTATAGGCACTGCCGCAGCAAGTACAACGACAGCTGCTATCCATGCAAATAAATTAACCTTAACACCGTTTTTCATTAAATGCTACCCCCTGTTCCAACGTCTTTTCTCTACTGAAATCATTGTCCAGCAAAGAACTACGGCAATAAATGCTATGTAAAATACCATATCAGACAAACGGAAAATTCCTGTAGCAAAGCCCTCGAATCTTTCCTTAGGTGATACCGCTGAAATTATTGATGACCATACCGGTTTGTTCTGCATCCATTTTATCTGGCTGAAAAGGTCCATAAAATAAAGGAGCATCATTGCGGCTTCACCTAAAATAGCCGCTATTATCTGATTTTCAGTAAATGATGACATAAGCATTCCTATAGCTATACATCCCATTCCCCAGAGGAAGAATCCAAGATATCCGCAGATAAGTCCGGACCATTTTACTTCTCCGTAAATCATTGTTATAACAGGATAAATAAATGTAAGTGCCATAATCATAAAATAAACAGTTCCTACGGCAAGAAATTTTCCCATTACTATTTTAAATACATTTAAAGGGGTTGACATCAGAAGCACTTCTGTATTTGCCCTGCGTTCCTCGGCAAATATTTTCATTGTCAGCATAGGAATGAGGAATATAAAGTAGAAAAACTGGTTATAAAAAATTGCGGAAAAAGAGAACTGGAGATTTAGCTTTGTAAGGCTTGTTATCCATGTAATGAAGCTGAGTGAGTATATAAGAACAAACAGAGCACTGATTACATAAGCCAGCGGAGAATAGAAATACGACTGTACTTCTTTCTTGTACAATGCAAACATATAAAGTTAATTCCTTTCATTATTAATATTATTCTTTATTACTGTTATCTGTATTGATTCCGGCAAATGCCCTTCCTCGTGTATAGCTTGCGAAGACTTCTTCAAGTGACATTTTAAGTCTCTTGATCTCTATGATTGAGAAATCCTTTTCTGTCAGATCGGAAATAATCTTTTTCCTTACTTCCTCATCTTCAAGTTCAAGCTTGAATTCACTTGTCTTATCATCTACATACTGTATGTCCATGATATTTTTTATGCCCTTTATCTGTCTGAGTTCCTTTTCAACGTCAGCATAGTTGCCCTCGACCCTTACAATATATATAATATCATCAGCAGACTCAGCAACAAGGTTTTCCTTTGTATCAATTGCTTTTATTTTTCCATTGTCAATAATGACAATACGGTCACATACAGCGCTTACTTCCTGGAGAATATGTGAGCTGAAAATAATTGTATGATCATTTCTGAGCATATTGATAAGATTTCTTACTTCCATTGTCTGGTTCGGGTCAAGTCCGACTGTCGGCTCGTCCAGTATAAGAACCTCCGGGTCACCTATAAGTGCCTGTGCAAAGCCTACTCTCTGTCTGTATCCTTTTGAGAGATTTTTAATGACTCTTTTTTTCATATCGGTAATTTTAAGTCTCGACAAAGCACGGGCTACCTGTCTCTCACGCTCAGAACCCGGAACCTGTTTTATACCTGCAACAAAATTAAGGTATTCGATAACCTTCATTTCAAGATAAAGAGGAGGCAATTCAGGAAGATATCCTATTTTCTTCTTTACCTCCTTTGGATTATCGTTCATGCTCATTCCGTTAATAAGAATCTGTCCGGATGTAGGCGGCAGGTAACCGACTATCATATTCATTGTTGTTGATTTTCCGGCACCATTAGGTCCGAGAAAACCCAGTATCTCGTTTTTATTTGCTGTAAAGCTGATATTGTCAACTGCTGTGATCTGGCCATATTGCTTAGTAAGGTTTTTAATTTCAATCATTCTTAATTTCTCACGCCTTTCAAAAAAATCAATGTACATACATTATATATTATCGCAAAAAAATTTGATAAAACTATGAACGTTTTATTACAAAACAAACAATTCTATTTTCTAATGATAAATTATAACTCAATTATGTGTATATTTCGTGTATGTTTTTCAAGTGCAAAATGAAATTTTTATTTATTTAGTACAAAATATTGGATTATAAATCCTGATAATCTTTAAAAATTTATTTAAATCTTATTTGTATTAATATACTATTTTATTATTGCACTTGTTGACAAAAAACAAATTTTATAATAACGGTTATGAACATAATAGTCCATAACAACTAATCGTATTAATAATTACATTTTTATAAATAAAGAATTTCTTACAATAATATGCGTTATGGCTAAAATAATTTTCACAAGTTTGTTTATTTATCGGGGGTTGACAAATATATGTTTGTGTATTAAAATATTAGTATGAAGCGATTATGAAATTTTAATGTAAATTTGATGGAAAATCAGATTTATATTTTGGTCATAATGCTTAAACACTCAGACACATTTCGCATATTTTGCTATTTTGCAAATAATTTTTAATTATTGAGAGGAGAATTCAGAAATGGTTCTTAAGAAGAAAACCCAGAAGATGGTAGCCTTTACAATGTCATTGGCAATGTTGGCAGCTGTAGCTTCACCGATTACTGCATCAGCTAAAGTAAATGGTGTAGAAGGCAGAACTATTAAAGAAAAGTTCGGCGCAGATACATACAAAAACATGTATCTCTCACTTTATGATGATGTAGTTACAAACGGTACTGCAAACGGATATCTTTCAAAAGACGGTGTTCCTTACCATTCAGTTGAAACTGTCTGCGTTGAAGCTCCTGACTACGGTCATGAGACAACATCAGAAGCTATGTCATACATTGTATGGATAGCAGCTATGCGCGACAACCTCACACAGGAATCAACAGAGCTTGCAAAAGCTTGGAAAATAATGGAAGTAATGATTCCTACAGTACAGGAAGGCTTTATGAAGAAGACAGAGCCATCCGCTACATACAGTGACGAATGGGAACAGCCTGAAAAATATCCTTCTGATATGGCTACAGGCAATAACGGTCTTAACCCTATTCACAAAAACTTCTGCTCAGCATACGGTAGCGATAAGGGTCTTTACCTTCTCCACTGGCTCGCAGACGTTGATGACTGGTACGGATACGGCGGCGGAAGCGGTAATTTCACATTCATCAATACATTCCAGAGAGGTGAACAGGAATCCTGTTTCGAAACAATTCCTCACGGATGTATAGAAGAACTCAAATACGGTATGACTGACCGTGGTGTAAAGGGCGCATTCTCAACAGAATCAAAGGTTGCTGCACAGTGGGCATACACAAATGCTCCTGACGCTGAAGGACGTGCTATTCAGGCAGTTTATTGGGCTAACAAATGGGGCGTTGGTAACTCAGACGTTACTAAAAAGGCTGGTAAAATGGCTGACCAGCTCAGAAATGACATGTTCGACAAATACTATAAAGAAATCAGCGAATCAACAACAAAGAACAGTTCTTCTGCAGGATACAAGGGCTGTCATTATCTGATGTCATGGTATACATCATGGGGCGGTGCTATGGACGGCTCATGGACATGGCAGATCGGATGCAGCCATTCACATCAGTTCTATCAGAACGTAATGCAGGCATATGCAGTACTCAATGACTCAGAACTCAAGAGCGCAATGAAGGCTGAAGGCGCAGTTAAGGACTGGACAGAATCACTTGACAGACAGCTTGACTTCTATGAGTGGCTTCAGTCATCAAACGGTCCGTTTGCCGGCGGTTGTACAAACAGCTGGTCAGGAAGATATGAACCATACCCATCAGGTGTTCCTACATTCTATGGCATGGCTTATGTTGCACATCCTGTATATGCAGACCCAGGTTCAAACCACTGGATCGGTAACCAGGTATGGTCAACACAGCGTATAGCTGAACTTTACTATGCTGCAACAGAAGACGGAAATTCTGAAATCGCAGGCAGATGTGAAGTTTTACTTGACAAATGGGTTGACTGGTTCGTTGAAAACGTTCAGTGGAACTACACAGATGACAATGGTAAGACAATGCCATTCGCTATCCCTGCAACACTTGACTGGGGCGAGTCATCAAAGCCTGATACATGGACCGGTTCAAAGCCTACAAACAGCAACCTCACATGTACAATCAGAAACTACGGTTCAGCAGACGTTGGATGTATCAGTTCACTTGCTAACACACTTCTCTACTACGCTAAAACAAAGGGTGTAGAACCTGGCACTTCAAACGGCGGTTCACTCGCAGTAAAAGCTTTCAATACATCAAAGCAACTCATTGACGCTATGTGGGCTTGCTACCGTGATGATATCGGTGTTTCATACTCCGAAGACAACGGAAGCTTAAAGAGAATATTCGAGCAGGAAGTTCATGTTCCTTCTGATTATAAAGGAAAAATGCCTAACGGTGATTCAATCGAACCAGGTATCACATTCATCGATATCAGATCTCAGTATCGTGATGATGATATGTTCCAGAAGCTTGAAGCATACTATAATGCTAACGGCGGAACTGCTGGATTTGAGCTTAACTACCACAGATTCTGGCATATTTCTGACTACCTGATGGCTGTTGGTACTATGGCTACACTCTTCCCAGATGTAATTCCAAACAACACAAGCAATGATTATAAGATTGGTGAAACAGTTCAGGAACCATCAGACAAAACAGCTGATGGTGGATCAAGTACTCCTGTAACTGAACCAACAACTACTACAAAAACCACCACTTCAAAAACTACTACAAATCCGGGCTCTGACTTTATGTATGGTGATATAGATGAAAACAAGAAAGTTGAAATCACAGACCTTACATACTTAAGTATGTACTTACTTGGAGATTTCTCTCTTTCAGGAAACGCTTTAAAAGCTGCTAATGTAAACGCAGACAGCAACGTTGACCTTGCAGACCTTGCTCACTTAAAGCAGTATGTTTCTAAGGATAACGTAGTACTCGGACCAAAGAACTAATTCTTATTAGTTATATACGTATAAAATCCCCTCTGATTTTCAGAGGGGATTTTTATTTATATCCATAAAGTGAGGCTGATATGTGAGCGAAGTCCAGGCGACCGCAAAGCCTGGTCGATTCGTTCTGAATCGAAATCCCTGCATAAGCATTACATCCCCTCATATGGGCTGAATAACAACAAAAAGATGTACCCTGTAGCTTATAGAAGCAAAGTACATCCTCTTAGTCGTTTAATGTTTAATCATCAAAGAAATCTCTGCGCATTTCTTCAACCGCATCTGCAATTGCAACAGAATATTCTTTATAGTGTTTATCAAAAAGCTCATTGTCTTCGTCATTTGAGATAAATCCAAGTTCAAGAATACAGCTTGTCATGTTGGTATATTCATTAATCATGAAATTTTCCTGTTTTTCATTTGTATATCCTGAATGTACGCTTCGGTCACTCTGGATACCTACCTGTGCAAGCTTTCCTATCAGCTTATATCCAAGATTAACATCTATAGCTGTAGGCTCGTTATGTGTCCATACTTCTATTCCATTTGCCGAGCTGTCATCAGAATAATTCCTATGAAGCGCAAGAAAGAGATCAGCACCGGCATCGTTGGCCATTTTTGCACGGTCTGCAGAATCAAGTGTTTTCTTACTGTCCGTTCTTGTAATCATTACTTCTATTCCTCCACGTTTTGACAGTTCATCATAAACACACAGAGCATATCTGAGATTATCGGTCATTTCCAAACGATCACCATAGTAACTTCCTGGATCATCTCCCCCATGCCCCGGATCAATACAAACAAGAAATGTATCATCCTTTTCCTGCCGCGTCGTCGCTTCTGTTAATTTAACATCAACCGGAGAGTTTTTCCTGCTTTTGTCTTCATCTCCATTATTACATCCTGAAACAATTAAAATCACTAAGATAATTATAAAAACAAGCACTGTAAAACAGCCATATACTCTTTTCTTATGAACTCTTCGTACAACAGGTTTTGTTTTAACTTCAGCCATTATAATCCTCCAAAAAAATTGTACTTTAATGTTATTTCATTATATCATATTTTCAGACAAATGTCACTATATACTCTGTGGTTTCCCGAAATTGTATCAAATGTAATAATATTTTTGTTTATTATAACGATGTATATTTACTGTTTTTTGATCAAAAATATTATTTTAACAGAATAATATGATAAATAGCGTTTCAATTGTTGACTTTTGCTCAATATTTGATATAATTAAAAATATAAGACATATTTTATGAGGAGTTTAAAATGAAAACAGAAGGATTAACTCACAAAATTCTGGTTGCAGCAGCATCTGCAATACTGACAGCAATTATAGGATACATTTTTTCGTCATTTGTTCTTAAACCTGAATATACATCAACCTCGCGTTATTACGTCCTTGATCAGACAGAAAAAATATATAGCGGATCTGAAAAGTCAGCTGATGCCTATACTCATTTCTTTTCATCATACGCATTTCTTGATAAGGTTGCGGAAGACAGCAGACTGGGCTATACAAGTGAACAGCTTAACAAAATGGTAAGAGTATCCGCTGTTGAGAACTCTTCTTTTCTTGATATTACTGTAACAGCTAATAATGCGTCGGATACATTTCAGATACAGCAATCTATTTTAAAGAAACAGGAAAGCTATATCAGAAGCATCACAGATGGTACAATAACGACAAGCGTAGTTGACCAGGCACGTATTCCATCGTCTCCGTCATCACCTGATGTAATTCTTATTTCACTTTGTTTCTCGGCTATAGGTACTCTGTCAGGTATATTATTTTCATTTATTTTTTCTGCATCAGATAATCATATACAGAGCGTTTCTGATATCACATCAAGATTTTCATATCCTGTGCTTTCATGCATTCCATCATTCTCAAATACAGATATATCATTAACCCATATGAAAACGCACCGGAAGTATTCTGAGCTTAATTCTTACAATCCGATACTTATTAATGACCGTACAAGCGTAGGCTTCACAGATTCATTCAGGAAGCTGTCCTTAAATTTAAGCCGCACTTTACCTGACACAGCATGCAAAGTGCTGACAGTAAGCAGCTCAGTTGCCGGGGAAGGGAAAACAACCGTTGCAGTAAATCTTGCTGTTACAATAGCACATTCAGGAGCGCGTGTACTTATTATCGAGTGTGATCTCAGAAATGGAAAAATACGCAGCTTCTTCGGAATTCACGGCAACCAGCCTGGAATTTCCAACGTAATATACGGTACGCTCAGCTCAAAGGATGTAATAGTACTCACAGAATATGATTCACTGTTTGTTTTATGTGCAGGAACTGTCCTTCACAATCCTGCTTCCATTCTCTCGAGCCCTGACATGTCATATACAGTCAACCAGCTAAAGCCTATGTTTGACTACATTATCATTGATACGCCCCCTGTAAACGCTGTATCTGACGTTCTGACGCTGACGCAGATATCTGACGGAGTAGTTATTGTCGCACGCCGGAATCACACGATATACAGTGATATTGAAAAAGCAATAAAAAGTTTTGAGCTTGCAGATACAAATATATCAGGATTTATTTTAAATGATACAGATGAAACTGAAACGCGCAGAGAAATAAGAAATATTTCCCATGACATCAGATTCAGTCATCAGATCCAGAACTATCTGAACTAATAAAAAAATCGCAATAAAAAACCGCTCCATAAAATTAATGGAGCGGTTTTTTTATTATATTATACAGATATATAATTTTTAAATTAGAATGCTACTGCACCAAGAAGTGAAGCATCAATATCTTCAAGGAGGAACAGCTTAAGACGTGTGATATCAGAAGCGTCGCATGTAACGCCATCCTTATAAACGTCACCAGCAACTATTGTATAGCCCTTGTCAGCAATTGTTTCTTCTGAAAGAATTGGTGTTTCTGAACCCTGGCTTAACTGATACTGGAGCATAATAACGAGGTCAACAGCCTTTACTTTGCCGTCGTTGTTAAGATCGCCGTATGTGAATGTAACCTTTTCCTTAGCAACCTTAGTAGCATTAACTTCTGTTGTTCTTGCAGCGTTCTGCTGTTCAAATACAGTGTTAAGAACTGCAGCTGTTTCAGCGCCTGACTTGATGTCTGCTACAGAAATCTTTGCAGTTGGCTCAATCTTTGACACATCAGCAACTATAACGTTGTTTTCTTTTGCGATTACAGCGATTTCAGAGTTGATTTCGTCAACATAAGCCTGAACAGCCTTCTTAGCTGCTTCAACTGTAGCGCCGCCTGATATGTAGTTGATTGGGTTATATACGTTACTTACAACGATATCAGCTTTTGTTACAGCTGCTTTGCTAACTGTAGCCTTAACTTCAGCAACTGCATCAGCTACTGTAGCCTTGAGCTCTGCATTTGTCTCAGCTGCCTTTGTTACGTTTTCAACTGCTGTCTTGATTTCGTCTGATGACATTGTAGCGATTTTTGCAAGGATAGCGTCCTGGTCTGCTCTTTCAGCACCGATCTGAGCCTGAAGTAATTTTAAACCAGCTAACTCCATCTTTGTTGTAGCAGATGTAATTACGATTGCGTCAGCTTTTACAGCACTGAAATCAGTTGTGCTTGTTGCAGAAATAGCGTTAACGTCCTTAATAGGATTAGCTACTGCATCAGCGGAAACTGCCATTGCTGATGTTGATAACATAGCAATTGCGGAAACAATGCTTACTATGCTTTTAACAGATTTTTTCATTTCCAAAAACTCCTTTTTCATTTTTTATATTTGAAACACAATAACTGTATATTGTGGTTTCGTCTTATAGGTTAGATTATAACATATATTCTCAAACAAAACAATTGGTAAAACAGTTGAAATATGCGTCTTAATTATAGCTATTTTGAACAATATCAATAATTCGCCACGTATTTCAACCAAAAATGAAACATTATACCTTAATGTGTCATGATGTTTGTTACTATTCAGCCCATATGGGTATATAATGCTTATTAAGAGATTCCGGCTCGGCACGAGCCAGCCAGGCTTTGCGGTCGGCTGGACTTTGCTCACATATTTGCCTCACTTTATGATATAGCTGAATAGTAACTGATATTTGCCTTATATACCTGTTGTTATGTTTGTACCATTGTTTTCAATGGTACCATTTGCATATATAATAGTATAATCTTAATCCGTCATAATTTCACATATCATGTTTGAGAATTCCACAGGGTTTTCTATTGACATTCCCTCAATGAGAAGTGACTGATTGTAAAGAAGCTGAGTATATTTTTTCAGCTTGTCTTTATCATTTTCGTACAGGTCCTGAAGCTTTGTAAATATGCTGTGCTCAGGATTTATTTCAAGTACCTTTTCTGCCTTTACCTTATTGTCTGTAGGCATTGAATTGAGTACTTTTTCCATCTCAAGTGAAAGTTCGCCGGCACTTGTCAGACAGAACGGATGAGATTTTAATCTCTGTGAAAGTCTTACTTCCTTTACCTTATCGGAAAGTACTTCCTTCATAAATGAAAACAATTCTTTATTTTCTTCTGACTTTGTTTTTATTTCTTCTTTTTCCTCAGGAGTATCAATATCAAGATCTCCTGCTGAAATTGATTTGAATTGCTTTTCATTGTAATCCATAAGAGTCTTTACAGCAAATTCGTCTACATTTTCTGTAAGATACAGTATCTCATATCCCTTGTCAAGAACCATTTCGGTCTGAGGCAGACTCTTTATTCTTAATATGCTTTCACCTGCTGCATAGTAAATATATTTCTGATCTTCTCTCATTCTTGAAACATACTCTTCAAGTGTTACAAGCTTTTCTTCATTTGATGAGTAGAACATCACAAGATCCTTAAGAGTGTCCTTGTTCATTCCGTATGAAGACTGAATACCGAATTTGAGCTGAAGGCCAAATGCTTTATAAAACTCTTCGTATTTTTCCCTGTCATTTTTAAGAAGCTTTGTAAGTTCATTTTTTATTGTCTTCTCTATGCTCTTTGCAATTACCCTGAGCTGTCTGTCATGCTGAAGCATTTCTCTTGAAATGTTAAGAGAAAGATCCTCAGAATCAACAAGTCCCTTTACAAAGCTGAAGTAATCAGGAAGGAGATCCGCACATTTATCCATGATAAGAACACCGTTTGCATAGAGCTGAAGGCCTTTTTCAAACTCTCTTGTATAGTAATCATAAGGTGCCTTTGCAGGTATATACATAAGTGCATTGTATGTTGCAGTTCCCTCTGTCTTAACGTGCATATGGCAGATAGGATCGGTATAGTCAAAGAATTTTTCCTTATAGAAGCTGTTATAGTCTTCATCCTTCAGTTCACTCTTGCTTTTCTTCCAGATAGGAATCATGCTGTTTATTGTTTCTTTTTCAATAAACTTTTCGTATTCAGGATCCTTGCCTTCTTCAGTTCCTTCTTTTCTGCGTTCATGCTCAACGTCCATCTTTATTGGAAATCTGATATAATCAGAATATTTTCTTATTATTGACTGAATTCTGTACTGTTCAAGATATTCGTCATAATTTTCTTCTTCTGTATTGTCCTTTATATGAAGAACTATCTCTGTACCTACGCTGTTTTTGTCACATTCTTCGATTGTATAGCCTTCAACGCCCTCTGACTGCCATTCGTATGCCTTGTCCTCACCGTAAGCCTTACTTTTTACTGTAACAAGCTTTGCAACCATGAATGCCGAATAGAAGCCTACACCAAACTGTCCGATAATGTCAACGTCTTCCTTGAGATCGTTTTTATCTTTAAAGTCAAGTGAACCGCTCTTCGCAATTGTTCCCAGGTTATTTTCCAGTTCATCCTTTGTCATACCAATACCGTTGTCTGTAACGGTTATTGTCCGGTTTTCCTTATCAAGCTTCAGAAAAATTTCAAAATCATCTTTTTTCATTCCTACACTGTCATCTGTAAGAGATTTAAAGTATAATTTGTCAATAGCATCACTTGCATTTGAAATCAACTCTCTGAGGAATATTTCCTTGTGAGTATATATTGAGTTGATCATCATTTCCAGTAACCTTTTTGATTCAGCTTTGAACTGCTTTGTTTCCATTTTCATATTCACTCCATATTGATTTTTTAGCACTCTAGGTATCTGAGTGCTAATTAATAGTATAGTACATATCTATAAAAAAATCAATAGTTAATTAAAATTTTTTCATTCTTCAAGTGCTTTAAGTGCCTTGATTTCATCTTTATTTACTTTTATCACAGAATCCTTGATGATTACAACATCATTTCTGTCTATTATAACAGGAACAGCAGAATCAGCCTCCGGCTTAACCTTAAGCTTTCCTGTTATAAGGTTTACTTCCTCCACATATCCGTTACCTGTAGCCATTTTAACATATGCTCCGACCTTCGGAGTTATTTTAAGGAATTCTTCATAGCAATTCTGTTCATATTTCAGACAGCACATAAGTCTCCCACATGTTCCTGATATTTTTGTAGGGTTAAGAGACAGACTCTGCTCCTTTGCCATTTTTATCGAAACAGGCTGAAATTCTCCAAGATATCCCTTGCAGCAGAATTCCCTTCCGCAGATACCTAAGCCGCCGAGTATTTTTGCTTCGTCACGTACGCCTATCTGACGCAGCTCTATTCTGGTTCTGAAAATAGCAGCAAGATCCTTTACAAGCTCTCTGAAATCCACTCTTGTTTCTGCTGTAAAGTAAAACAGTATCTTGTTGTTATCAAATGTAAATTCGACATCAATAAGATTCATTTCAAGACCACGGTTTTTTATCTTCTGCTGACATATCTCAAAAGCATCCTTCTGCTTCTGCTTGTTTTTAGCAACTATTTCTAAATCCTCTGCAGTTGCAATTCGTATTACTTCCTTAAGCTCCGATGTTATTTCGTTTTCTTCAATCATACGGTTGGCTATAACGACCTCGCCGCATTCTATTCCGCGTACAGTCTCGACAATAGCCTTTTCTCCGACTGACGCCTGAATGCCTCCGGGTGAAAAATAATAAATTTTTCCTACTTCTTTAAACCTGATTCCTACTATTTCTATCATAAATATTTCCTCATATATTTTTTTATCTGCATATCATAATATCCGCACAAAGCGATGAAATAATGAGCTTGATATTCACATTTCTGTCTGCCAGTGCAAATGCCTTTGAAAATGCTGAATGCATCTTTTCACATGAATTCATCGTCAGACTGTCAGCAAGCATAACTGCACCCTCAGAATAGCAGCTTATTGTGCTGTCCTGACTGAACTTTGCTGCCAGTGAATCACGTATTATTTTATCAAGCATGGTAATTATACTTTTAAGCTGGGATTTGTCTGAGTCTGAGCTGCTAAGCGTTTTAAGCAGTCCGTATTCGTCCCTGTTTATTATACAGTCAATTGCTGACTTTGTCAATTCAACTGTGCTCTGAAGCTTTTCGGAACTTATGTATTCCATACACAAACCGATATTTCCTCCGAAGCATTTTATGGCTTTAAGTGCATTTTCCTCGGATATACCGCTCTGAACCAGCACTTTACAGCATGTATCATTATCCACCTCAGCTGCATTGAGTGATATTATTCTTGATAATACCGTTTCCAGAAAAGCATTTTTTGACTCCGCTGTAAAAATGAAATACACGTAGGACGGCGGCTCCTCTATGAGCTTCAGAAGAGAATTCTGCGCCTGAACCGTTATATTGTCAGCGTCGGTAAATATATATATTTTTTTGTCTGAATTATTTGGCTTTATATAAGCGTCACTGCATATGCCGCGTACTGTATCAACAGAAAAGCCGTTAAGCTTTCCTGTATGCTCCGCGTATATAATATCAGGATGGCATTGATTTATCGTGTTTCTGCAAGGCCGGCATATTCCGCATGGTTTCTCATCAGCTTCGCAGACCAGAAGCATGGAAAGGTACTGTGCTATTGCCTTTTTACCGAGCCCTCTCTCTCCGTAAATCAGGAAGGAGTGTGCCATGCGCTGATTTGCAAGCATATTTTTGAATGTATCAGTTATATGCTCGTTGCCGTAAATTTTTTCAGGCATTTTTCTGTTCCTTTTCTGTTTATGATTTTAAGGTTTTGATTTTTTCTATACCGAATCTTTTCATAATGCGTATACACTCTTCTGATATAATTTCTCCGCTTACAACTACGGGGATTGCCGGTGGACATGGGACATTAACCGCAGCACAGACACGGCCTGATGATTTTTCTACAGGTATCTCTTCATATTCTGAAAGTGCTGCCTCACGGATAGTCATGTATTTTTCAGGAGCCGGAAAATTTATTTTCGCATTTTTTGTTTCTGACGGCTGAAACTGAATTGAAGAAAGCACACCCCCGAGTCTGTTATATACGCAATCATCGTCAAGAGGTGAAAAAAGCATTATTATATGCGTATTGTCTGCATATTCGTATTCTGTATTTCTTTTATGCAGCATGGAAGCAAGCTCAAGACCGTTTATGCCGCTTTGCTGAGCATTTATCGTAAAATGAAGCGGTTCTGAATAAAAATCAGATTTTTCTGTTTTAAATCTTTTCAAAGCATCTGAACTTTTCAGACCCGCAATATATTTTTCTGAACTTTTTAAGCGTTTTCTTATCTCATTTTCAAGAAAAACATTACACAGGTCAAGCGAACACATGATAAGATACGACGGGCTTGTAGATGCAAACATACTCATCACTTCCTTGACCCTTGAAGAATATGCTGGGTTTCCTATATGCAGATATGCGGCTCCTGTCAGAGCAGGAAGCATCTTATGTGCTGAATCACAGCACATATCAGCGCCGAGTGCTATAGGGTGCATATTTTCTTTATAAAACGGCAGGCATGCACCGTGGGCATTATCAACAATCAGTACTGCATTATACCTGTGGCAGAGCTCTGCGATGCTTTTTATATCTGCCACCGACCCGAAATAATCAGGTGAGGTTATATAAAGACACGCATTTGAAGTGTTTTTTAATTTTTCTTCTATATCATATAAACGCACTCTGCCTGAAATTATACTGTCCTCATATACAGGATATACCCAGCTTACATCAATATCAAGCAATACGCATGCGCTTAAAAATGATCTGTGTGTATTTCTTACTGCTATGACGTTTCTTTTTTCATATTTCACAAGTGCAAGCATTGTCTGTATACAGAGAGTTGAGCCTCCGACAGAATAAAATGTTGCCTCCGTACCGAAAATACGGGAAGCATTTTTTTCGCTTTCTGAAATTATTCCGTCATTCTCAAAAAGATTTCCGGCCCCTGTTATTTCAGTTATGTCAAGCGGATATACCTTTGAAAGAATATTCTGGGACGATATGCCCTTGTGTCCCGGCATATGCATACGTAAAATACCGCTCTCTGAATATTTTACGAGATAATCGTATATTGGTGTGTTCATTTTTGTTCCTTACTGTGGTATCATGTTTTTAACCTGTAAACTAAACATATTATAATTATAACATTATCGGATGTGAAATTACAAGTTTTTTAATGCAAAAAAACGGCCTTGTATAAATTAATTTTTACAAAGCCGATAATTTTCCATGTTAAAATTGCGCATATTTAAATGATTGATTATTTGCGTCCGTCTGATTTATGTAGGTTTCCGTGATTTGCAGAGCAGCATGCAATATCAAGATATTCCTCCAGTGTAATATTGTGCCGTGAAATAAAAACAGAATGCGGGATTCCTACATATCTGTAATGCCAGGGCTCGTATGTAATGCCTGTTATATGTTCCTTTCCCCGCGGATATCTTAATATATATCCGTATTTGCAGGCATTTTCATCAAGCCATCTGAATTCATCAGTCTTTTCGAATTCTTCAGTTATTTCACCGACCCATTCTGTCGTTGACAGATCAGCTGCAAGTCCTGCATTATGCTCGCTGCTTCCCGGTAGAGCAATGCTTTGGGCTGTTTTTTTATATGCATCATCCTCACTGTATCCCATTTTTATATATCTGTTCATGTCCTCATCAAAAAGCCCGCGCTGATATGCCACACTTCTGTATGCAGAAAAGACCCTTAATTTAATACCCGAGCACTCGGCGTCACAGATCATTTTTCTCATAGCGTGTGCTGCATTCCTCTCAAGATAATACCCGTCAGTCACTTCAGCAAGAAGCGGCTGATATCCATCCGGAAGCGTGTTTTCAGAATTAATAAGCAATATTTTCACACTGATTCTCCCCTTATAAGCAAATATTAAAAGACAGCATACAAACTCTTCACGATTCCGCAGATGAAAAGCTTCTTTACAATTATATCTGACTTACAGGAGAATTATTACTTTTATCGTTACTATTCAGCTATAAAGTGAGGCTGATATATGAGCGAAGTCCAGGCGTCAGCAAAGCCTGGTCGACCCGGCAGAGTCAAAATCCCTGCATAAGCATTATCACACTATGGGCTGAACAGTAACCCTTTATCCTACTATACCAGAACGCTCTATACCTTCTGTAAAATATTTCTGAAGGCATGCATACATTACAAGCATCGGGGTTATTGAAATAAGGCATGCCGCCTGAGTCCATACGACCAGCTCACGGCTTGAAACCTGAAGGCTTGCATCATTAAAAAGCTCGGCTTTAAGTACTGAGCCTATATTTTTTATCATAAGTGCCAGTGTCTGATTTGTGCTGAAAAAAGAATTGCATACATAGTAGTCATTCCAGTACCATACAACCGAAAACAGAAATACTGTCAGAAATGATGAGAGTGCATTAGGGACCATTATCGTTAAAAATGTCCTCATAGGTCCTGAGCCGTCAATATACGCTGCATCTTCAAGTTCTTTAGGAAGCCCCTTGAAAAACTGCCTGAAAATAAGTATCATAAGCCCTGCCCTGATACCGTTTGCTGTCATAGCAGGAATATACATAGTCCATGCTGAATTAATAAGTCCGAGAGCTGAAAACTGATCATACTGCGGAAGAAGTATTACCTGCGGAGGAACAAGTATCATAAGAATTACTACTCCGAACAATATATTTTTCCCCTTGAAATTAAAACGTGCAAAACCATATCCTGTTACGGAGGTGGTGACAACCTGTATAAGAGAACAGCCTATATTAAGCTTGACTGTATTAAAAAGCGTTGTTTTCAGTTTCATTGCAGCTGCAGTTTCTTTTATTACACTAAACGTCAGATGTCTCGGTATCCACATTACTGTCGGGTCATTCATATCAGCCTGTTCTCTGAAAGCACAACTTATCATAAACAACAGCGGATACAATATTACAAAGCACAGTCCGAAAAGAATCATAATTCTGAAAATATGCCAGGTAATTCTGACTGCTTCTTTTCGTCTGACGCATGCAAGCTGTTCACGTGTCATTTTTTCTCTGTGTTTTTTCTTTTTTTCTTTAATTGCTTTTTTGTCTTCAGGCTTCGTTTTATCAGCTTTTGCTGTTTTCATTCCATAACCGCTGCTCAGAATTCAATGAGCTTTTCCTTTCAAGTTATTTTAATCGACCTCATAGTATATATGCTTGTTTATAATAATAAATATCAGTCCTAAAATAAGCATAACAATGGCAAAATACGACCACACCATTGCAGATGCAACACCGTACTTCCACTCATTTCTCATTGTCAGTATTCTTCCCATTACAATATTGCTCGAGTCGGTAAATGAATCTATTATTGTAAATATAAGATTTGCTGCCACTATAGGACTTAAATACGGAAACGTGATTTTCCAGAAATATTCCCATGATGTTGCACCCTCTATCTGTGCTGCTTCCCTTGCTGATGCAGGAATATTCTGAAGTGCCGCAAGAAATATAAGCATTTGTATGCCTGATTTCCATACCAGACCGAAAATACTGTCAATCGTTGATTTTAAAGTTTCGGTAATCGTCTCGCTAAGTCCGTATATACCTGTAAATTCAAGAATATCAGTTACCATATCAGTTTCAAATACGGTTGAGAACTGCTCTGCCCTGTCTGCCCCGCTCATATTCATATCCCCGGTAATAATCGCATATACAGGACCCGAAGCTATTATTACAGGCAGAAAAAATACTGCACGTGCAAATGCCCTTCCCTTGAATTTCTGATTTAAAATAACTGCAATAAACAGTGAAAATATAAGTATAAGCGGAGCCGAAATAGCAGTATCGCGCAATACCTGTACGAGATATTCCCTGTAATACTGATCCTTTGAAAATGCCACAGAAAAATTCGTAAGGCCTACCCAGTCTCCCGTTGCGCCGCCCTTCTGCGGATTTACGTCTTTAAATGAATACAGAAATGACTCAACCATAGGAATAAGGAAAAACACAACTGTTCCCACAAGCCACAGCCCGATAAAACAATATCCATACAGGCTTTTTTTCCTCTGATATGAAATTTTTATCCCTTTGCCTTTTTTTTTCATCAGAATATCAGGTCTCCCTCCGTATCAATATAGTCTGTAAGCATGTATACACTGTCTTTTGTCTTTATCTGACCTGTCTCAAAGTTTACGGTTATTACCGTTCCGTCACTGTACGTTGTTACGGTTTCCGTACCATTATCCTCAAAGCCTGTTATGTACTGGTTTCTTACATCACCCAGAACATCCTTTATAAGCCTGTATTCACCTGTCGCTGTCTCAGTCCAGTAATAATAATTTGCATAAAAATATCTGTCATATTCCGTATCCTTAAGCTCACTTGTATCTTCATAAATCATATCATAATGAAGATTGCTGCCTGTTGCAACAGCCATAAGGAACAGTCTTTCGGAATCCGCACTTCCGTTTATTGATTCGGATGAATACGGTATTAGTCCATGCATTACAATCTGAAAAAAAGGTATATCCCTGTCAAATATATCGAATTTGCCCGAGCTCAGCGGAACATCGGATATATGGTCAACATATCTGAATGTGTATGCATTTGCCGTATGTGCAAGCACGGAGCCGACATCCTCATTCATTTTTAAAAGACCATCCTGAACATAATTCATCATATCGTTTCGTGATAATGATTTTTTTCCGTAGTCCCCATAAAGATCAGCCGTCATATCACCTATGCATATTTTGTCAAATCCGGCTTTTGAATAGTTCTTTGAAAGCTTTGAAAATATTTCTCCGAATACAGACGGCGATAAAAGGGATTCCGGATCCTTTAGTTTATTTTCTGTACCGTATGCAAGATTATAGCTTATCTGCTTTGAATACTGTCCGGAAGTCCTTAGTGCCGTATCCGAAAATGACCAGTATCCGTTTCCTGAGGAAAATGTTTTGTTATTTACAGTCGGATAAAACGAAATGTCATTATTTTCGCAATACTCAGTAAGCGAACGGAATTCTTTTTTGCCGCCCAGTACAGATGACGGTTTTGTTTTAAAATCAACCTTGTTCTTTATCCCGTCATTTGTCCAGTTATTGTAGCTGAGAATAATATTATCAGCACCGCCCTCTGTCAGCTTTTCAAGGATTTTTTCCGCCTGACCAAATGACGTAACTGACTTTTTCCTTGTAACAGGTATTCCGCATACAGGTTCAACTTTTTCAGCGCCTCCGTATATGTCTACATACAGTCCAAGATTATTCTGTTTTTTATTTACACCCTGCTCATCTGTAAGATAGTTCCGGTAAGCACCGGCAATATCGACATAATCTATATTTTTTTCAGATAACGGGAAAAATTTCATCTCAAGCTCCGGTGTTTTTATATTGTTTTTTTCAAATACGGTAAGGGGTTCACCGCTCATATAATATGTATCTGTACTTCTTACGGTAAACTTCGAATAGCACAGGTTATAGCTGCTTTTGGACAGAGTACTCACGCTTGAGAGTATCTGAGCATTTGCATCACCCTTATGCAGAACCGCAAGAAGCCCGTTTCCGTTTTTCTTTACAGCGCCATAAACAGGCAGATAAATCTGTTCTGATACAGGAGGCTTCGTAAGGGAGACTGATGTAATGTCGTCACCATATATTCTGCCGCTGTACGGTCTTGTGCTTGTTTTCCCGTTGTTAAAATCTATTAAAGCGCCGCTTCCGTCAGGAATAACATAATATCCGTCCTCATCCTTTCCGGCAGACATCATATTGGGAAGCACAGAAATGTCAATAAGTATCTGACCTTCTTCATTATCCTTGTTTTCTTCCTTTATCTGAGAAGTTATTATTTTTGCACTCAGGCTTTTTTCCTCAAGTGTGTATTCAACAGGAACGGTAAATCCCGCTACAGGGAATTTATACGTTACGCTAAGTACATTATCCTTTACTTTATATATCATTCTTCCGTTTTTGGCTGATCTGAGCGTAGATGTCGTGCGGCTGTCCGGTACACCGTATAAAATAACCATCGATGAGGCAAGCTCTTTTTTTACAAGTCCCTTTGCCTGGGTGTCACCCTCGGCATTTACAGGTGAGGACCACCATATGTAATTATTTTTTTTATTTACAAGGGCAAATATATCCTCATCCTCAGAATAATAAAACTTCAGATTTTCATTTTCAAATGCCATTGTCATAGATGACAGGACTTCTTTTTCCGTTCTCATTACGTAACCTTCATCCGGCTCTGAATTTTCCTCGGTCTCTGAATTTTCCTCAGGCTCATTCTCTGAAGATATTCCGGCATCTCCATTTGCCTTCTCACTGCTTACAATAATTGCACCTGACGGTATAACCAATGCAGCCGCAAGAAAACAGGCCAGCAATTTCTTAAAATTTTTATGCATATAAGTTATCACCACCATTAGCATCAGACTTTTATTCTATACTGTATTTCGGTATAAATTGAATATATAAATATAATTACTTTTTGAAAAAGCGACATGAGCAGAACAATAAGAAACATTATTATAAGCATTGCAACTATAGTAAGGAAAATAGCTGCTATAGTCTTCAGAAACGAATATTGATGAACTGATTTTATTGCGTTGAACATAAGGAGATACGTCCATCCGAGTCCGATATACTGAACGCAGATTATAAAAACACTCTCGTCATAAATTAAAAAATGTGAAAGAATTGTTGTTGCAAAGAGCATTACAATATACGGAACAAGTGCATAGGAGCTGTATATACATATTTTGCGGAGTGTTCCCTCACCGTCAAGCAGTGTGCATACAGACCAGTTTCCTATTACCCATGCACCAAAAATAACAACGCTTTTAACAATATACGGAACAATATTAAACAGCTTGTCATAATCATCCCAGAAATGGAAGGCAAACAGCCTGCTGTTGACTATCAAAGCTATAAAAAGCAGAAAAACTATAAAAAATGATATTTTTAAAGAACCGGCCTTTTTCCATCTGAGGTCCTCATATCCTTCAAAAGGATGAAAAACCGTATGTCTGACCCACTGCTTTTCAGAAAGATCCATCATTTTCGGCACCCTCCCTTTGCTTTCTTTATTTTGCGTACAAGAAGAAAAACAATCGCTGCTGTTATTATAAGGACAAGACTGATTATTCCGAAATATTTATTTATAAATTCAGTACGCCAGCCCTCAAATGCCCTGTCATACTGCCACTGTGAATCCGCAAGCTTTGCATACTTCATGGCCTCACTGTAATTTCCGTTGTTTATCATTGCACTTGCAATCCCTATATATGCACGCCTGTAATTTCCGTCTCTTTTAAGAACCTCAAACCACGGCTCAAGTGCCTCTTCATAATATCCGTCATTATAAAGCCTTGTGGCCTGATGAACAATCGAGCCAAATACAGTTTCCTCAAAAACCGTTATTGTATTTTTCTGTGAATCAGCCACATAAATGCATTTATCATCGGATTCAACGGCCGACACCTGTCTGAATGTACCCAGCTGATTTCCTGACGAACCTATTATGAAAAGTAAATTGCAGTCCTCATCATACTGAAATATACGTCCTGTCGAATAATCAAGACAGCTTATAAGACCGTCTCCGTTTACATCAATGTCAACATAGGAATTTTCCGGATATTCGCTGTAATCAGCTGTCGGAGCGTCTCCGAAATGCACCTCAAAGTCGGCAAACAGATTATAGCCTGCCGCATTTACCTTTTTTATTGCATCGAGCTCCTGCGTAAGCGAATTGCTGCAGGTATAAACAAATCCATCCTTGTCTATGTCAAAACTCGTTATAGGCGCCGGAACGGAATCCTTCATATATTTTTTCATATTGTCCGGGGACAGGCGCTTCCAGAAATATTTCCAGATTACCTTTCCGGTCTTTTCAACCCTGTTCGCTCCGTAAAATCCTACAAATTCTCCGTCTTTATTATACATGACCGATCCGCTTGTTATATTGTTTACAACGACGTAAACATATCCTGCCTTATCGGCTATAACCTTCTGCGGAAGAAATGTCAGGTTTTCCGGATACAGCTCAGAAACCGGCTTTTCAATTATAAGATCCGCATTTCCGTTTATATCTGTTCTTATAACTCTGGAATTTTCAGTATCGGCGATGTAAATATCACCTTCATCCGACACGAATATTCCCTGGGGATTTTTGAGTGTAAGCTTTTCTCCCCTGTATGTAAAATTATCTATAATATTTTTAACTTCCCTGAGCCCTTTATCTGTTATTACGATTCTGTTATTGCCCGAATCAACTATATAAAAAAGGCCGCTGCGATCTATAAAAATGTCCTTAGGAGATGAAAAATCATCTGTTCCCAAATCAGAGCCGGATACACTGAAGCGCGCCAGATACCCTGCCTGTGAAGGAATAGCCTCTCCCCATCTGTCATAATTATAAACGTCATACGCCTCATCGGCACCCACAAGACCCGAAGACGACAAAGATATTATCAAACCGGAAATCAACCCGGCAAAAGATTTTTTTATCCGTCCCTGCAAAAATATCACCCCTTTTTTATAAGCTTTATTTCCGAGCCTTTGCAAAATTCTGTTACTATCCAGCCATATTATCGTCAGGCAGATATGTATGCGAAGTCCAGGCGACCGCAAAGCCTGGTCGACTCCGCAGAGTCAAAATCCTCGGCACAAATTAATAGCCTGACCGTATCCAAACATTAACAAAAACTATTCTTTTATACCAGAATGCGCCATTGTCTCAATGACATTTTTCTGTGCCACCATAAAAACAATGACCGGAGGCACCAGCATAAACACTGCGGCAGCCATTGCCACACCCTGACGCGCTATTCCGGAAGCCGCAGCCTGTGAAACAGCAGTAGGAAGTGTTTTAAGCGACTCATCAAACACATATGCATTAGCCTGAATATTCCATGCCGCCTGAAACGCAAAAATAATAAGCGTCATCAGTGCCGGCTTCTGGTTAGGCATTACTATACGCCAGCAAATACTGAACATACTTGCACCGTCAACCTTTGCGGCTTCAATAATCGTATCAGGAACCTGTCCTATAGACTGACGCATGAGAAAAACCCCCATAGGCGTCGCTATTCCCGGAAGGATAAGAGCCATATATGTATCTATCATTCCGAGCTTTGCTATAACCATATACTGAACTATGTAAATTACATTGCTCTGATATAAAAGTGAGATTATAACAATTGAATTAAGAAGCTTTCTTCCCTTAAACCTTCCCTTTGCAAGAACGAACGCAGCCATTGACGCAGTAAAGCATTGTGCCGATGTGATGGTTACAGTTATAAAGAAGCTGTTAAAAACATATCTTGAAAACGGCACCCACAGGTTTCCGGCGACCCTGAACATTTCTCTGAAGTTGCCAAGAGTCGGGTCAATAGCATAAAGCTTTGGTGGGAAAATGAACCACTCCTGCGACGGCTTAATCGACATGACAACTGCAAGATAAACAGGCAGAACCATAAATATTCCAAGAATCAGCAATAATAAAAATATTGCGACCAATCCGCCGGATTTTCTTCCC
Source organism: Bacillota bacterium (assembly GCA_023458875.1). Taxonomy (GTDB): domain Bacteria; phylum Bacillota; class Clostridia; order Oscillospirales; family Ruminococcaceae; genus HUN007. Next base: position 45,121 of record JAEWXO010000100.1, read on the forward strand.
GCTCTCTTATCGGATACTTTTAATTTTTTCTTATTCATCCTCCGGAATCTCCTAATCCATATATTTCGCCAACAGTTTACTGATTCCCTTGTTAGCAATAAACATTATGACAAACAGAATTGTACATATTGCAGATGAATATCCCATTTCATATCGCACCCATCCATAATCATACGCATGGGTCATAATTGTATGTGCCGCATAATCGGTACTCGGAAATCCTACAAGATTTCTTCCGACTATATCCGCTGTAAATGCCGAAACTATCTGCATAACAGCCGCAAACATCATCTGAGGCCCCATAGAAGGAATCGTTATGTAAATAAGCTCCTGCCACCTGTTTTTTATTCCCTCTATTGCACCTGCTTCATACTGACTCCTGTCAATATTCTGAAATCCTGCTCTTAACGCAAGGAATCCTGCGCCCAGACTTATCCACAGCTGAACTATGATTACAACATAGAGAATATAATTTGAATCTGTAAGCCACTGCTTTGATGAGGTTATTATACCCATATCAAGCAGCAGTGAATTTGCGTATCCGTACTGATCTCCGCTGAATATCAGCTGCCATATTGTATACACATTTGCCATAGACGGAACATAAAAAATAAGTGTAAATATTGTTTTAAGCTTCGGATTAAGTTCATTTATAAGCCACGCAAGCAGAAAACACAACACATAGCTTACAGGACCTGTAAATATAACAAAAACTATTGTTACCTTTATAGACTGGATAAATGTCTTATCGGAAAGAAACAATGTCTTATAGTTTGAAAGCCCCACAAATTCAGGTGTATTTATCATATCAAAGTTCGTAAATCCTATCGGCAGTGATATGAGAACCGGTATTAAAGTAAATACTGTGAAAAACAGAAGAAAAGGTGCAAGCATTGCCCAGCATTCAATCCCCTGACTTCTGACATTTCTCTTAGGGCGTTTTTTCCCGTCATTTTTTTTTATTTTAACCGCATCTGTTCTTTTCAGCAAGCATATTCCTCCTTAAAACCGGATTTAGCCGAGCTTCAAATTTTTTCTTTTTCTCGTAATTTCAGCGTTTATGTCTCTGTTGAACCACATTATAGTATCACGCGGATTTTCGTGCTTGTTAACAGCCGTTCTGAACGCGGTCATTATATTCCTGGTTACGGCATACGACGCCGGTATTACAGGAATTTCTTCAAGCTCATTCCACTGACTTAATATTTTATCCGTTTCCGAAGGTGACCAGGAAAGCTGCTTTAATGCCTGAACATTGGCAGGGTCATATCGGCCCATTGTTCCTAACAGACCTTCTATCAGATTGCCGTAGCCTATCTGAACCTCCGTGGATGCAAACCATTTTATAAACTGCCACGCATCGTCCTTGTTTTTTACTTTATTGAAAATAACAGCACCGTTACCCGATGAATTTGCAGCATGTGATACCGTTCCGTCATCAAGGACAGTTCCGGGAACCGTTGTAAAATCCCACAGTCCGTTTATTTCAGGTGCAGCTGCCTTAAGCTTATTGTAAAAGGTGTAGTTCTGAATAACTATAGGATATGTACCGTCCCTGAAACGGCTGAATGCATCATATGTCTGTTCAAACTTGTACTTTGAATAAAAATCTGTCCATGTCTCAAAGGCCTGTACAGCTTTAATATTATCAAAGTTTGTAAGTGTCATGTCACTGTTGTAATAATTAAGACCACTCTGAAGCATAAGCAGCGCAAATGTATGTCCTGCCTCGGTACTCGGAGATATATTTGAAGTAGGCAGTACAAGCCCTGCACCCATATAATTTCTCTGCAGTGCCGGGAGAGTATCTATAAGATCATTCCACGTTTCCGGAACCTCCGTGCATCCTATCTCAGAAAGAATATCCTTTCTGTAGAACATTACAGGAAATGTCTGCTGGAGCGGTAATCCGTAAAGCCCGCCGTTGTATTCATACATTACATGGGCATTTTCCTGACAGTCTGAAAGCACATCATCTATTCCTTCAAACTGATAAAGGTCCTCGGTAAGGCCTCGTGCCGCCAGATTTACCGGAAATTCGCCCCCCAGAAACAGTGCCACATCCGGGCCCTTTCCTGCAAGAGCAGCCTCGACAACTCCGCCCTGAACAATATTCAGATTTATCGGTATATTATAATCAGGCGTAAACTCCGAATCAACGAGTTCCTTTATGGCAAGTGCCTGATCACGTCCGAGATTTATCCAGACATTAAGAACATCATCATCAATTTCTTCAGAAATCATACTGTAATCCTGAAAAAACGAAGTGAGAAAAGCCTTTGCGGAAAATGCTGCGGATTTGAAAAACTTTTCGTCAGTACTTGTAAATTCACGGTCTGACGAAGCAATTTCTATATAATCAACCTCTAGCGGCTGATCCTTATAATCTCTCATCCATGATGATATTGCAGAAACATTGTCCTTTATCTGCTTGAGGTATTTCGGAATTTTAGAAGGTTTCTCGATACATTTGTCGAGTATGACGTACATTCTCTCTATACCTGCCGCCTCAGAGCCCTTTTCACCAGAAAGGCTTTCGATATTGTTCTTTATATCCTTCAGCTCCCTTGAAATCTCCGAAAAATCATCGACAAGCTCAGGTATGGATCTGTCGACGTTATAATCTGTAAATTTATCAGGAGCAGGACCTGTTATCATCAGTATCCTTCTGTAATACTCGTTTATATCCGTTACTATGGAATTAAGCCTGCGCATTGAATCGCCTATCTCTCCGGGAATTGCCTCCAAAGTAATTTTATGTGCCTGTCCGGCTGTAAGATAGACATATACGCTGTTTCCCTCATTATCAGACGGAGAAACCACACTCCAGTCTGTGTCATAATAAAATTTTACCTGGTCTAACTCCTCATATGGAACCTTACCGTCTATATAAATACGCCTGTTTGAATAAAATCCTCTCATTTTCTGCTGTCTTGCTTTTATTCCGAGCCTGTACCAGCCGTCTGATTTTATTTCTTCCTCGGGTATGATCCATGTAATAGTCTGAAATGCCTTTTTCCAGTTGTCATCACCTATTGTATTGTATATTATCTTTCCGGGATCTGACGGAGATGCAAGATAACTTGACTTATCCGATGTAGCATACAAAACAGAATCTGATTTGTATGCTGCAGCCTCACCTTCTATTCGCAGCAGCGTAGACGGCGTACTGTTTATTTCATCTGCATCAGGTGCTGTTTCTGCATACGGCAGAGGTTCTTTCTGATTATATATTTTAATCCATTCAATTGCTATATACGCCTTTGAAGCATCAAATGAAAGACTGTGATTGCCCTTCTGGAAATAAAAATAAAGAGGCTCATTAAAAAGTCCGTCTGTATCATTTAATGGTGATTCCATCCACATACTGTACTGAATCTGAGACGGTCTTATCTGATTTCCCTGAGAATTTTCTCTGATATCGTTTTTATTTATCCATGCTTTATTAAGTGATATTCTTGAAGCAGTGTCATACGGAGACTTTCCGTCAATAAGCACTGACATTTCAATTGATGTTGTAAAAGAAGAAATAGGGCAGTATGATAAAGCAATATTATAAAGACCGGACTCAGGAATATAAACATCATATACAATATTTCCTTCGGCACTGTTCCATATAAGGACATCCTGTTTTATTTCGTCCCGTTCATCACCGTATTTTCCTTTTGAAAATTCGCCGTTTTCAGCAAGAGAATAATCAACACCTCTTATAAGTATTTCTTTATCCGGCTTTTTGTCATCAATATGTTTATCATAGAAATCACTGTATGAATTCTGCTCAACATATAAAGCATCGGTATTCTCATCCTCATTAAGCGCTGAAATATCATATTCAGGCTCGTATATCATACACATGCTGACTATGCAGGTGACAATGGCTGTAATTAAAGCACATGCTTTTTTTCTGAGCGGATTGCTGCTCACATTGCATCATCCTTTCATCCCGGGATTAGTATTACAACAATAAATCCTGTAAGCCATTATTAATATGGATTATTAAGTAAATAAGCTCCGGATTTATTATTCATTTATATTCAATAGCCAAAATTAAATTCTTAATTTTGTTGATTAACTGTTAAAATGCATAATGATATTTATTAAATTATATCAATAAACTTCCCAGTTGTCAAGACAAAAGTTTACACTGATTTATATATCATTATTGTTCCACCATCAGATAATGTGAGGCCAAAAAACAACCCCTCACCTTTCTCCGGGCGAGGGGAATGCTTCTGTAATAAAAATATTATTTCTTCGGACCGAGTACAACAGGATCCTTCATAATATACTGTTTCATATGTGCAAGATCTGCAAGGTCAACTTTGCCGTCACCGTTTACATCTGCGGCCTTCATATGTGTACTGTTAAATTCCATATCACCAAGAAGATTAAGCCCTATCATGGTCATGTCTGAAATTTCAATCTTTCCGTTGCTGTCAAGATCTCCGTACATAAATTTATCGTCCGGCTTTACGGATGTTGTAACTGTAGTTACTTCCGGCTCATCTCCTCCGAAAGGTGTACCGTAAACAAGCTTTCCGTCCTTGTACAGCGGGATGTTCATGGTATCACCGAAAAAGTCGCTCTTTACAAGTCCCTCTCGGCTATAGTCATTTGTAGGATCCCAGTTACTCTTGTATTCGCTGTCCTGAGCTGCAACCAGTCCAAGCTGAAGTTCTCTTGTTCCGAAGAATTTATAGTCGCCCCAGCTCATCTCGATATAATAATTTTCATTGTCTATTTTTATAGGATCCGTAACTGTAATGCTGTAAGCACCCTTTGTATCGGAATTTATCTGATCATAATAAACCTCTACTTTGACGTCATCAATAGACTGTCCTTTTGCGAGAAGCTCACTGATATTAAAATAATATCGTGCAGAATAACCATTGGTATATGCAGGAGGCTGTGTGCAGGCTCCTTTTATTTTTACGGTAAACTGCGTCCTTTCGAGATTTTCCTGATTAATAAGTGCCTGTACCTTAAACGAATCCGCAGGCGGTTCTTTAGGCGGGAAATTTTCCTCAGACTTCATGTCAGGAGTATTGAAATAATAATAAAGTCCTGCAGCAGCACCTACAAATCCTGCGTTATAGTCAACAGCCACTTCATTGTATACAAAGTCTGACGTGATATCTCTGTGCCAGTCACCTGCATCAGGGCCTCCGACAAGTGCTCCCCATAATACATGTGTGTCATTAACAGGATCATCCATACTGAGTGTTGTTGAAGCGTGTGAAGCACGGTGATGCGGATGCTTAGCTGAATTTTCAGCATATCCTACTATATAGCATCTGTTCATAGGATTTTTGCCCATTATGTATTCCATCTGGGTTTTTGCCCATTCTGAAAACTGGGAATCCTCTTCTCCTCTTGCTGCTGTTTCTTTCTGATATACAAGTCCGCAAAGCTGAGCCGCCGTGTTGTATCTTGCGGAACCGTAAGGGTTCAGAACGGAGAAACCGGCAGGTGACTGTACAAGATGATCGGAAGATGAATCAGGTTCACTTGTATACTTATACTCGGTATTCCAGAGAAGATCTGCAGGTGTACCCGGATATGTATGCTGAAGTCCTGACCAGAATTCCAGATTCCATCTGAATATATACCAGTCACGTGCTGTATTTGTAATAGGTGCAAGCTTTGCAAACACTCCGCCCCATACTGTATCCCAGCAGTGCACCCAGATGTTTTGCCATATATTTCCGGTATCAACTATAATTCTCTTCATATAGCCTGTATAGTCATATGAACCATTGGCGTTAGGCGTATCTGAAATGCTTATTATATCATCAATGTAGTGCTGCTCTTGTGTACATTCATAAAGCCATACTGCTGCCCATGAAAGTTCATCCCACGCGTAGCTTGAATCATAGAAGCTGCTTCCGTTACCAAGGCTCTTTTTATCATTTATCCCATCTGCAATATGAGTTTTTACGGCAAATTCGTATAGCGCAATTGCCGTATCAAGGCTCTCCTGTGCATAATCAGGATCTGTTTCTTTGAAGTTCAGATAATTTATCGCAAGAGAAGCCGCAACGCCTGAACATATGTCTGATGCCGGTGCTTCCTCTGTTGCAAAATATGCCGGTCTTGCAAAATCACTGAAATGTTCTACGTCCTGAAGCTCAGGAGGATTCCAGTAATTATGGTCATTATCGCCCTCGGCTACCTGATAGCAGAATGCGATTACTTCTCCGCTTTCGTCAAAATATGTACATTTTAAATAGAAATCATTAAACCACCTTAAAATGTCCTCAACATGCTCCTGGTTGCCTGTCCCCGCATATGCATCCCTGAACTCATAATATCCCCAGCCTACAGTTGAAGCTGCATATGAGCCCGGCAGGCCGAACTTTACATGATCTCCTGCATCATGCATACCACCGCCGCAGTCAACAAATCCGTCACCGTCAGGATCAAGTATATCATGGTACTTATCAATAAAGTCTTGTGTAAGGTCGGTTCCGACATACATATGCTTTTTTTCATCTACTATTTCAAGCGGCTGAAGTGGGATTTTATAATCCGCAACATGACAGTCGCCTCTCCATTCAAGGTTGCCGCCTGTTATTCCAGCACCGCATTTGTTTGCATCATAAAAATAAAGTGAGTACTGCAGTGCCTTTGCAAAATTCACTTCAACATCGTCATAGCTGAATGAACCCGGATCCGGAAATTTTTTATCCGATATCGGAGGCGGATCTTCACCGGCTGCTGCACCGATATTCATCACTGAGGTTCCGGCAGCAACTGAAAGACTCATAATAACTGCAAGTGCTCTTTTTAAATATTTTTTTTCTTTCATACCATATTCCTTTCTTGTTTTCTAAATAAAATGAGCTACCCCCATGGGCTGAGGATAACTCATTTAAATTAATATGCCAATGGCACCCGGTTATGATTTTGGTCCAAGAACTACTTTATCCTTCATAATAAACTGCTTTAAGCAGCTGAGATCAGCAATGTTTACACCGCCGTCATAAGCTACATCCGCACGGATAAGCTGTTCTTCACTTAATTTTTTATCTCCGAGAAGATACAGACTAAGCAGTGTAAGATCCTGAATTTCAACCTTTCCGTTCATATCAATATCACCATAGACAACTTTGTTATCAATAGGTTTTGTTGTTGTTCCTGTTGTTGTTACAGGCTTTGTTGTTGTCGTTGTAGTAGTTGTTGTCGTTGCTTCCGGTTCATCAGGAATACCGCCGTATGGTACACCGTATACAAGCTTATCTCCTACATAAAGAGGAATATTCAATGTATCACCGTATTCGTCACTCTTTACAAGTCCCACACGGCTATAGTCATTTGTAGGATCCCAGTTACTCTTGTAATTTGCGTCCTGACCTACTATTATTCCAAGCTGGATTTCTCTTGTGCCATGGAACAGAAGTCCTGACCAGTCCATCTCAATATAGTATACTGTACCTTCTACAAGAACAGGCTTTGATATTGCTACTGATTTTTCCATGTTTGAGCTTGCCTGAATCTGGTCATAGTATACTTCAATCTTTACATCGTCTATTGTCTGACCTGCAGCTACAAGCTCACTTATATCAAAGTAATATCTTGCCTTGAGTCCGTCAACATATCTTGGCGGCTGGGATGTGTAGTTGGCAATCTTTATAGTGTACTGTGTTCTTTCGTTATTTTCCTGATTTACAAGTCCCTTCAGCCAGAATTCTTCTGCCGGATCTTCAGCAGGCGGGAAATTCTCCTGAGACTTCATGTCATCTGTTCCGTAATAGTAATAAAGTCCTGCTGATGCACCGACAAATGCGGCATTATAGTCAACTGCAACTTCATTGTAAATATAGTCGTTTGTTATATCATGATGCCAGTCCTTTGCATCAGGACCTCCTACGAGCGCGCCCCAGAGTGTATGCATCTGATCAACAGGATTGAGTGCTGTAAAGTAAATAGAACCATGTGATGCACGATGGTGCGGATGTGAAGCAGCAGTCGGTGAATAACCAACTATATAAGGTCTGTTCATAGGGTTTTTACCCATTATGTATTCCATCTGACCCTCTGCCCAGTCAGCAAATCTTGTATCTTCTTCGCCTCTTGCAGCTGTTGCTTTTCTGTAAACCAGTGCACAAAGCTGTGCTGCAGTGTCATATCTTGCTGAACCGTATTCATTAAGCATTGAGAATCCGGCAGGTGTTTTTGCAAGGAAGGTTGTATCCTTTTCGTCTATCTGATCTGTATTTTCATATGGCATATTCCATATTTCGTCCGCCATTCCTCCGGCATACTTATGTTTAATTCCAGACCAGTATTCAAGATTCCATCTGAATATATACCAGTCACGTGCTGTATTTGTAATAGGTGCAAGTTTTGCAAATACTCCGCCCCATACTGTATCCCAGCAGTGCACCCAGATGTTTTGCCACGTACTTCCTGTTGTCTTGATTATTCTCTTAATATATCCTGTATATGTAACATGACCCATATCGTCCTTTTGTGTTTCATCTACAGAGATAATATCGTCAATATAGTGCTGTTCACCTGTACATTCATAGAGCCATACTGCTGCCCATGCAAGCTCATCATAGTCATAGCTTGAAGTATAGAAGCCTCCGTCATATCCAAGGCTTAAAACCGACATACCGGTATCTTCTTTATGAGTCTTTACAGCAAACTTGTAAAGAGCTATAGCTTTTTGAAGACTTTCTTCTGCATATTCAGGATCTGTATCCTTGAAGTTAAGATAGTTTAATGCAAGTGAAGCTGATGTTCCTGCACACATATCTGAAGCAGGGGTATCAACTGTTGCAAAATATGCAGGTCTTGCGAAGTCAAGAAGCATTTCTGAATTCTGAAGTTCAGGTGAATTCCAGTAGTTATGGTCATTGTTTCCTTCACCTACCTGATAACAGAAAGCTATTACCTCTCCGTTTTCATCAAGATATGTACCCTTCATGTAAAAATCATTAAACCAGTGAAGAATATCCTCAACATGTTCCTGAGCACCTGTTTTCTCATATGCATCTCTGAACTCATAATATCCCCATCCTACAGTTGAAGCTGCATATGAACCTGGAAGTCCGAATTTTACATGATCTCCGGCATCATGCATTCCGCCGCCGCAATCTACAAATCCGTCTCCGTCAGGATCAAGTATATCTTTGTATTCATCTATAAACTCCTGAGAAAGATTTGTTCCGAACTTTGCATCTGCACCTTCAAGATTGATTGGTTTAAGAGGAATATGGTAGTCATCTGTATGGCAGTCACTGCGCCATTCGAGATTTTTAAGTCCTGTATTTCCTTCAGCATCCGAATCATATCCGCATTTGTTGGCATCATAGAAATAAAGTGAATACTGCAATGCTTTTGCAAAATTCACCTCAACATCATCATAGCTAAACGAATCAGGATCCGGGAATGTCTTATCCTCATCTGATACCTCATCCGGTTTTTCTCCTGCATCAGCACTGACATAATAATCACAGAAAGTAATATTTCCAAGCATCATCAGACTGACTGCAGATGCAAGTATTCGCTTGAATTTCTCTTTTTTTGTCATAACGCCCTTCCTTTCAAACAATAAAATAAACCGTATATATTTAATATTTATTTTATTAAATATATACAAAAATACTTTCATATGTATATTATACTACTATACAATTCTATTTTCAATAGATTTTATTTAATTGGAGGTTAAAAAAGTTACTGAAATTTCTTTTAGGTTTTTATTTATTCACCCAAAACAATAAATATTTTAATTATATTTTACTTATATATTGTTTATGTATTTATATTAACAAAGAAGGTCACACGGGAATTTCCTGTGTGACCTTCTTCTGATTATCTGTCGTCAATCTTTTTATAAGCAGTTCTTTCTGCAACCGACATGTACGCCGGACGTATTATTTTATTAGCGTTTATAAGTTCTTCTATTCGGTGAGCAGACCATCCTGAGATTCTTGCTATTGCAAATATAGGTGTATACAGTTCTGACGGAAGTCCAAGCATTCTGTATATCAGTCCGCTGTAGAAATCAATATTTGCACTTACTCCCTTATAAATCTTTCTTTTTTCTCCTATTACTTCAGGCGCAAGTCTTTCTACAAGTGTGTAAAGCTCATATTCTTTTTCCATTCCCTTTTCAACGGAAAGATCCTTTACAAATTTCTTAAGCACACTTGCTCTAGGGTCTGAAATAGAATAAACTGCATGACCCATTCCATAAATGAGTCCTGATTTATCAAATTCTTTTTTCTCAAGAAGACCTGACAGGTATTCACGTATCTGTGATTCATCCGTTAAATCTGTAACTTTTTTCATCATATCGTCAAACATCTGAACAACCTTTATGTTTGCGCCTCCGTGCTTAGGACCTTTAAGTGAGCCCAGTGAAGCTGCAGTTGATGAATATGTGTCTGTACCTGATGATGATACAACGTGTGTTGTAAATGTGGAATTGTTACCGCCGCCGTGTTCTGCGTGGAGAACAAGTGCGAGGTCGAGTATCTGTGCCTCAAGCTTTGTATACTTTGAATCAGCTCTGAGCATATATAAAATATTTTCAGCTGTAGAGAGGTCATGTCTTGGTTTATGAATTACAAGACTTCCTCCGTTTTTATAATAATTATATGAGTGATATGCATAAACGGCTATTACCGGCAGCAAAGAAATAAGCTCAAGGCTCTGCCTGAGTACGTTAGGAATTGAAGTGTTGTCAGCCATATCATCATAGGCATAAAGTGTAAGAACACTCCTTGCAAGTATATTCATCATATCATTGCTTGGTGATTTCATAATGATATCCCTTACAAAATTTGTCGGGAGAGTTCTGAACTGTCCTAAGATATCCCGAAGTCCGTCGAGCTCTTCTTTTTTCGGTAATTTTCCGAATAGCAGAAGATAAGTTGTCTCTTCAAATCCGAAGCGGCCTTCCGAGATAAATCCCTCAACTATCTCTTCAATATCGATTCCTCTGTAATAAAGCTTGCCTTCACAAGGAACAGATTTTCCGTCTATAATCTGGTTTGAGCATACATCACCTATATCAGTAAGCCCTGCAAGTACCCCTTTTCCGTTTAAATCGCGAAGTCCCCTCTTCACATCATACTTTACATAAAGTTCCGGATCAATGTTGTAGCTATTCATACATTTTTCAGATAGTTTTTCAATTGCTGGTGTCATTTTCGAGAAATTATAATGTGACATTTAAAACACTTCCTTTGTCATTTTTATCTATAACTATTATTATATCATATTTTTAATATTAATCTTATTAATATTCTGTTAATTTTTATTTATCATCCCAGTTGACTTTTTTGCTTTAAAGTGATATACTTTAATACATAAAAGCATTAAACTAAAAACTGAAAGGTATGATAAACAAATGAACATACTAATTATCGGACTCGGCCTTATCGGAGGCTCATTCTGCAAATCCCTAAGTAAAAGAACAAACCATAGCATATATGGATATGATAAAGACAATACTGTAT
>JAEWXO010000101.1 GCA_023458875.1 Bacillota bacterium
TCTGTGAATTTTTTGGATCAATTCCGAGTTTTATTTCCCCACAGTCACTAATTCCATCTGCGTCTGTATCATACTTCAACGGATCGGTTTTGTAATTGCTCACCTCTTCAGAATCTGATAAACCATCATCATCTGTATCTTTTATTTTTGAATTTGTTCCTGCAATGATTTCCTCTTTATTACTCAAACCATCCTCATCAATATCTTTTAATTTCTTAATGTCAGTATCTGGTTTCATAGGATCAGTACCGCACAGATATATTTCTTCATAATCATTCAGTCCATCGCCATCTGAATCACCTATATCTGGTTTTGTAAATACTATATTATTTTCTATATAATCACATAATCCATCGCTATCTGTATCAATACGCCCCTCATACGAAAATGTTTTTACTGCATTTAAAAGAAACATTGCAAGTTCTGCTGCATCCAGAGAAGAAATTTCACCATCATCATTAAGATCTGCTGATTTATTGGAAAATCCGGAAATATTATTCTCTACGAGACGGGATTTAAACATTATCAAATCAAGTATGCTTATTTCACCATCACCGTTCACATCACCATAGTTTATAATATCAGAAGCCTTTACAATTGGAAGTTCTCCTTTTAAATTCAGATTTTTTTCTATTGAAAACACATTAAATAACATTAATACTACTAGTTGAAGTGATATCAAACGTTTAATTTTTTTATTCATATTTTTTCCTTTCAAATTGAAACTTATTTTACCTCTAAAATTAGAATTACTTCCAGAGCCTTTTTATACTTTTACAATAATGTTGTGTCCCCTAATATAAAACTTTTCCCTTATTTACCAAGTTTTAATAAATTATTCAAAATTAGCATTAAAATCTATGCTTGTTAAAAGCAGAGGCAATCCGCATCATTGCCTTTGTTCAGTCGAATATTATGCTCTCACCAAAAATTTCTATTGATACCTATAGAGTCGGGGGACATCCTCTTAGTCATTATAACTACCTAAAATATAATTAAGTAATGATATTGTATTTAATTGTCATCAAACCTCCTTTATAATGTAGATCTTCGTTAAAATAATGGAACCAAAATAAAACTTAACATAACTTACACTTATTTTATCATTTTAAACATATAAAGTCAACAATATTTTACCAAGCAAAAAAACCACACCCTATGAAAATACCATAGTACTCTCATAGGGTGCGTAAAATTTATATAATACAATTATTATTAAAAACTATTTCTTGAACTTTTCAACAGCTTCCTTTGTCTTTTGTGCAATGTTTTCACAGCAGAGTCCGAACTGCTTCAAAAGATCTGCTGCAGGGCCGCTGTGGCCGAATTCGTCATTTACGCCTATCTTTATAACAGGAACAGGACAGCATTCTGTTACTACATCTGCTACTGCTGAGCCAAGACCACCTATTATGCTGTGTTCCTCTGCAGTAACAATAAGACCTGTTTCAGAAGCGGCACGGTTAATAATATCTCTGTCAATAGGTTTTATCGTGTGAATATTTATTACTCTTGCACTGATGCCGTCTGCTTTAAGAAGCTTTGCAGCTTCAATTGATTCGTTTACCATAAGTCCTGTTGCTATTATCGTAACATCTTTTCCGTCTCTGAGACAAACACCTTTTCCCATTTCAAACTTGTATGTTGCTTCGTCATTGAATATAGGTGTAGCAAGTCTTCCGAAACGCATGTAAACCGGACCGTTGTATTCAGCTGCTGCCTTTACAGCCGCCTTTGCTTCAACTCCGTCAGCCGGATTTATTATTGTCATTCCCGGAATAGTTCTCATAAGTGCTATATCCTCATTGCACTGATGTGTTGCGCCATCCTCACCAACTGAGATTCCGGCATGTGTTGCGCCTATTTTTACATTAAGGTGCGGATATCCTATGGAATTTCTTACTATTTCAAATGCACGTCCTGCTGCAAACATTGCAAAGGTGCTTGCAAAGGGAATTTTTCCGGAAGCTGCAAGACCCGCTGCAACACCCATCATATTTGCTTCAGCAATGCCGCAGTCAAAAAATCTTTCCGGATATGCTTTCTTGAAAATTACTGTTTTTGTAGCCTCGGCAAGATCGGCATCAAGAACAACAAGATTCGGATAATGCTCTGCAATTTCCTTTAATGCTTCACCATAGCTTTCACGTGTAGCCTTTTTTACAACTTCAGACATAATAAATCTCCTTTACTGTAATTATTATTTTGATTCAAGTTCATTCAGACGTGCGTTCAGTTCCTGCATTGCCTGGTCATACTGCTCCTTATTAGGTGCTGTGCCATGCCATGAGCATTTGTCCTCCATAAATGAAACACCCTTGCCCTTTATACTCTTCTGAATGATAGCTACAGGCTTTCCGGAAATTTTTTCAGCCTCGTCAAATGCTCTTTCAATATCGTCAAAATCATGAGCGTCCATTGTAATTACATGCCAGCCAAATGCTGCAAATTTGTCTGTGATAGGCTCCGGTGAGCATACCTCAGAAATTTTTCCGTCTATCTGCAGTCCGTTGTTGTCGACTATTGCAACAAGATTATCAAGCTTGTAGTGAGCCGCAAACATGGCTGCCTCCCAAACCTGACCTTCTTCAAGTTCACCGTCACCGAGTATTGCGTAAACCTTGTAATCGGCATTGTCTGTTTTTCCAGCAAGGGCTATTCCGTTTGCTACTGATATTCCCTGTCCGAGTGAACCGCTGCTCATGTCAACGCCCGGAATCGTTATACATGGATGGCCCTGAAGAAGTGCACCTATATGTCTCAGTGACTTTAGCTCTTCCCTTGGAAAAAAACCTTTTTCAGCCAGTATTGAATAAAGCCCAGGAGCACAGTGGCCCTTTGAAAGAACGAGTCTGTCTCTCTGTGCCATATCAGGATCGGCAGGATTTACATTCATCTTTACTGAATATAAATATGTCAGTAAATCAGATATTGATAGGGAACCGCCCGGATGTCCGGATTTTGCATTAAAGGTTCCCTCAATAATGCCCATTCTTACTTTTACTGCTGTAATTTCAAGCTGTTTTTTTATTGTAGCATCCATGAATTATTCCTCCGTTATTTTAGTTGTTTTTAATTTATTAAGTGTACTGCTGAAATATTCAGGCAGATCACTGTCAAATTCAAGATATTCACATGTAACAGGATGTATGAATCCTATTTTTTTTGCATGAAGGCACTGTCCCTCAATTCCCTTGTATGGCGTTCCGTAAACATCATCACCAAGAACCGGATGGCCTATGTATTTCATATGAACCCTTATCTGATGTGTTCTTCCTGTTTCAAGTCTGAGTCTGACATATGCATACTTTTCAAACTGTTCAAGAACCTGATAATGTGTAACAGCAGGCTTTGAGTTAAGCTCTGTGACGCACATTTTTTTTCTGTCAGTCTTATGTCTGCCAATAGGCGCATTAACGGTTCCTTCTGATTCTTTTAATTTTCCCTGAACTATTGCCTCATATTCTCTTGTAAACGTATGCTCTTTTATCTGTCCGGCAAGACCTGCATGAGCAATATCATTTTTGGCAACTATAAGAATTCCGCTTGTATTTTTGTCTATACGATGAACTATCCCGGGACGTATTACACCGTTTATTGAAGAAAGACGTCCCTTACAGTGGTATAAAAGAGCATTTACAAGTGTACCGCTGTAATTTCCGGCTGCCGGGTGAACTACCATGCCTTTTGGTTTATTGACAACCAGCAGATCACTGTCCTCGTAAACGATATCCACAGGAATATTTTCCGGTTCCGCTGAGAGCTCCACAGGATCTGGGATTTCAATAATAACTTTGTCGTTTTCAGAAAGCCTGTAATTTTTGCCTGCTTGTTTCCCGTTTACGGTTACTGAGCCTTCTGATATGATTTTCTGGACAGCACTTCTTGTAAGTCCGAAATCCTGTGCTGCAAGCCATTTATCGATACGGACAGATGCATCCTCCGGTAAAACGACTGACTCTATTTTATTCATCAGGGGTTTCCCCTCTTTTTTTTACTGCTTCCTTACGGCCTTCAATAAATATTATATAAATAAGGAGAATTACCATTCCGACCGTAACGCATATATCTGCAAAATTAAAAATTGCAAAGTGGAACAAACGTATTTCAATATAGTCAACTACATATCCGAGTCTTATTCTGTCAATAAGATTTCCTATTCCTCCGGCTATTATGACAGTCATTATAGCCATAATAAATTTTGAATTTTTATATGTTTTTATCATGTATATTGTAAACAGAATAAGTGCTACAGATGTAAAGCCTATTGTAAACCACGCTTTTCCACTCATCAGGCTGAATGCCGCACCGGTATTTTCAGTATAAGTCAGGTTTATTATTTCCTTGTTACCGAAGCTTATAAACTCTTTTGAAATACCTGACGGAGCCAGTTCGTTTACAGCCAGTATTTTTATTAACTGATCAGCACCTATGAGCACTGCTGCAAGAATCAGCATGATAATTATCATTTGTTCACCTACAAACTATTAAGATTTCGGCTTAAGCGGCAACGGTCAGAACGTTAATATTGTCCTGAACCTTTTTAACTTACATAAACTCCGCTTAATAAAACAAAAGGCTTGCCGCTCTTAATTTTATAAAAACGACAAGCCGACTGATTTAATGAATTATTTTACAACTGATACACAGCGGGCACAAAGTGAAGGGTGCTCTGAGTCATCTCCTACTGTATCCGAGTATACCCAGCATCTTTCGCATTTTTCACCTGATGCTTTGTCAACAGTTATGCTTATTCCCTGTGTGCCAAGAGTATCTGAATCAAATTCGCCCGTACCCTCTGCAAATACTTCAACCCTTGATACGATAAATATTTCTGCAAGCTCATCTACAAAATTCTTTATCTGGTCATAGTTTGTATTGTCACAGTAAAGCTTTATATCAGCCTCAAGTGACTTTCCTATTACCTTGTCATTACGCTTGATTTCAAGAGCCTTATTTACAGCCTGACGGAGATCATAAATAAGATTCCATTTGCCTTCAAATTCAGGTGTAAGCTCTATACCGCTCTTTACAGGCATATCGTTAAGATAAATGCTGTCCTTGTCATCACTTGAAGAATGAGGCATGAAGCTCCATATTTCCTCTGCTGTAAATGACATTATAGGTGCGATAAGTCTTGCAACACCGCTTAATATTCTGTACATCGTAGTCTGAGCAGCACGCCTCTCAACTGAACCTTCACCTGTACAGTAAAGTCTGTCCTTTATAATATCAAGATAGAAGCTTGACATATCTATTACACAGAAATTATGAATAGCATGGAATACAATATGGAAATCAAACTTGTCATATCCGGTGTTTACCTTGTCGATAAGTGTATCAAGTCTTGCAAGTGCCCACTTGTCTATTTCCATAAGCTCATCATCAGAAACCGAATCCCTGTCAGGATCAAAGCCTTCTCCGTTTGCAATGTTTCCGAGAATGAATCTTGCTGTATTTCTTATTTTCTTATATGAATCAGATAACTGTTTAAGAATATCCTTTGAAATTCTTATATCTGAATGATAATCTGAAGAAGCTACCCAGAGTCTTAAAATATCGGCACCATACTCTTTGATTATTTCATCAGGCATGATTCCGTTTCCTAATGACTTGGACATTTTTCTGCCCTGTCCGTCAACTACCCATCCATGAGTACATACGCTTTTGTACGGAGCAACGCCCTTGTATACAACAGATGTAAGGAGAGATGACTGGAACCAGCCTCTGTACTGATCTGCACCTTCAAGATATAAATCAGCAGGCCATCTGAGCTCATCGTATTCGTCAAGAACAGCAGAATGTGAAACACCGCTGTCAAACCATACGTCCATTATATCATATTCTTTTTCAAATTCACCGCAGCCGCATTTGCACTTCAGAGTTGAAGGAATGAATTCCTTCAGATCCTTTGTCCACCATGAGTCAGCACCTTCAGCTCTGAATAATTTTGAAATGGCCGCTATTGTTTCGTCATTTATTACAGGCTCGTGACAATCCTTACAGTAGATAATCGGAATAGGAACGCCCCATGTTCTCTGACGTGAAATACACCAGTCACTTCTGTCACGTACCATTCCCTTTATTCTGTCCTCGCCCCATCCAGGGATCCAGTTTACATTTTCAATAGCCTTTATTGCCTCATCCTTGAATCCGTTCACCGAGCAGAACCACTGTGATGTTGCTCTGAATATGATAGGACTGTTGCAGCGCCAGCAATGCGGATACTGGTGGATTATTTTTTCTATTGCAAGAAGTGCATTTATTTCTTCAAGCTTTTTGGCAATTGCCTTGTTAGCCTGATTTGTATCCATACCGCTGAATTCGCCTGCTTCGTCGGTAAGCTTACCCTTTGCATCAACAGGAACTATTATTCCTATCTCCGGATAATTTCTGCATACCTCATAGTCCTCTACACCGTGTCCCGGTGCTGTGTGTACACAGCCTGTACCACTCTCAAGTGTAACATGGTCGCCGACTATTACAGGTGACGGTCTGTCAAACAGAGGATGCTTTGTCTGAACATATTCAAGTTCTTTTCCTGTAAATCTGCCCGTTGTTTCATATTCTGTAATTCCGGCAGACTTCATTGTAGGTTCAACAAGTTCTTCTGCCATTACATAATACTCGCCGTTTGCCTTTACAAGTGTATAATCATATTCAGGTCCGAGACAGATTGCCAGGTTTCCCGGAATAGTCCATGTTGTTGTAGTCCAGATTACAAAATATACCTTTGAAATATCTATTCCCATAGCTGTAAACAGACCCTTATCGTCTGTTACATTAAACTTTACATATATTGAATGGCAGTCATCATTTGCATATTCTATTTCAGCTTCAGCAAGAGCTGTGTTACAGTCAGGACACCAGTAAACAGGCTTTAAGCCCTTGTACATATATCCGTCCTTTGCCATTTTGCCGAATACTTCGATCTGTCTTGCTTCATACTCCGGCTTGAGTGTAAGATACGGATCATCATAGTTTCCTAAGCTTCCAAGTCTTTTAAACTGCTGCATCTGATTCTTAACATGTGTAAGTGCAAAATTTTTGCAGTGCTTTCTGAGCTCTGCAGGAGGAATAGCACCATTTTCAACACCTATTGACTTCATAGCTTTAAGTTCAATAGGAAGTCCATGGGTGTCCCATCCAGGTACGTATGGTGCACAGAAACCGCTCATGTTTTTATATTTTATTATAAAATCCTTGAGTATTTTGTTAAGTGCTGTTCCAAGATGAATTTCTCCATTTGCATACGGAGGGCCGTCATGCAATATATATAAAGACTTTCCCTTGTTTTTTTCAATCATTTTGTAGTATAGTCTGTCTGATTCCCACTTTTCAAGTGTTTCAGGCTCTTTTTTAGGCAGATTACCTCTCATAGGAAAGTCTGTCTTCGGTAGATTTAAAGTATTATTATAATCCTGAGACATTTTATAATTCTTCCTTTGCATATATTTAAAATTATGATTATTATTTATGCTGCTGACCGAACTGAAGCTCTGAATATTTGTTGTCCACTGCTCCTATTACCGGTATTGACTGGGTTCTGAACGGATCAAGCTTTTCAGCTGCCGGTGCTTCCTGACGCTGAGGCGGAATATTATGTCTGGTGTTGTCAACAGGACTCTGATTCGCATACTGTACATTCTTTTGTACAGGTGCACTGTAAACCTCCTGCTGCGGAACATTTTCTGCTTCTTCCTCTTCTTCAGGTTCTTCTGCCTGCGGCATAGATGATATCAGTTCGAGGTGAGCTTTGTATATATCAAAAAGACTCTTCTTAAAATCTGATACCTGCTTCTGTGTATATGCAAGTGCAGCCTTCTCATTATTAAGCTTTATCTTTATGTCATCAATAGCTTTTTGTGAATCAACCGTTGCTTCGCTTATAATTTTTTCAGCTTCAAGCTTTGCATTGTTTATAATCTCTTCCGCTTTTGTATTTGCTTCTGATACAACCCTATGGCCTTCTTTTTGTGCAAACAGAAGAGCATCCTTTACCGCATCCTCGTCTTTTCTGTATTCTCTTACTTTATCAGCAAGAACCTGAAGCTTTGTATTAATTTCTTCATTATCTTTTTCAAGTTGAGAATAATCAGCTGCAAGCTCGTTGAGGAATCCATCAACATCTTCCTGTTTATAACCAAATGCTGCCTTTTCGAATTTTTGACTATTAATGTCTTTTGCCTTCATCAACTTTATCACCTCTTAAAATTACTTTTTATTTATCTGCATCGGAACACAAAAACAATAAGAACTAAATTATAACGCCGTTATTTTCCAGTTCACCAACAAGGTCTTCACCTATAAATCCAACATTGTATGGTGTAATAATGTATGTAAGATTTGCTACAGGCTTAAGACTTCCGCCGTTTGCATAAGCAACACCTACGAGAAAGTCTATTATTCTTCTCTTGTTTTCAGAAGATGCTGTCTCCAGGTTCAATACGACCGTCTTTTTAGCAATAAGATGATCAGCTATCTGTTTTGCATCTGTAAATACCTCAGGTTTAACCAAAACAACCTGTAATTGTGCTGTCGCTTGAATATTCACTACCTTATTCCTCTTCTCATCTGGTGTTTCAATCATATCATTTACCTGTGGCTGGTGCATCTGATGTGGCTGTACCTCCTGTTTAGGTGTTTCAGGCTGATAATCATCATCCTGTTCGGGTGGTAAAAAGAAATCCTTTAAACTATCTAAAAGTTTCATTATATTTTTCCTTTCCTCGCACATCTATAATAAAAATTAACTGCTTTTATCATCATGTGCGAACGAATGATAAAAACGAAATAAATATACAATACCAACAAATCAAAAGAAAGAAATATTCCGTTGTTAAACGGTAGTATTTTTATTAAAATACTGTCTTTCTTTTTATTTATAGTCAAAGTAACCGGAAGCTACTTATAAACCCTTGCTCCGAAAAGAGCAGTTCCTAAACGAACTAATGTAGTGCCATATCTGACTGCCGTTTCATAGTCACCTGACATTCCCATTGATAAAACACTCATATTAATATTATCTATGTTTTTCTCTAAAATGTCAATATATATTTTTTGCATTTTATATAAAAATTTCTCAGAATCGAGAATCGGCGGGACAGTCATAAGTCCTTTAACCTTTATATTTTTCAGACAGGCAACCTGATAAAGAAGTTCTGAAAGCTCGTCGGGCTTTACACCGCCTTTTGATTCTTCTCCGGCAATATTAACCTCTATCAGTATATCCTGAATCTTTCCTATCCGTCCGGCATGTCTGTCTATCTCCGCTGCAAGCCTGATATTGTCGACTGACTGAATAAGGTCCACGGTATCTATAATATACTTGACCTTATTTGTCTGAAGCTGACCTATGAAATGAATCGATGCCGGCCTGTAAAAGTCTTTTTTTGATATATACTCCTGAACCCTGTTTTCACCCAGAAGCTTTATTCCGCATGATGATATTGCATGATTTACAGACTCAGGAGCTATTGTCTTGGTAACAGCCATTATTTCTATTGATTCGTCAGGCCTTCTGTATTTTTGTTTTGCTTCGTTAATGTTAAATACTATACGCTTGTAGTTTTCATCAATATAATCAAATTCTGTTTTCACTCCAGTTCAATCCCCTTTACAATAGTATCGTCATAAAGCTGTACATATTTATCTTCTGTGTGAACCTTGGAAACTACATAATCGTTTCCCTCAAAAACAACATCTATTTTTTTGAATACTATTTTTTCACCCAGCTTTATATATACGCCTTTTGTACTTACCATCCGTGTATGCGTTTCACCGGTAAATTTATCAGTTTCTGTTTCTTCAATATCCCTTATACGAATAGCTTCTCTTGGTATTCTTATTCCGTTATATACTTCATTTTCCTTGTAAATCTCAATAGTCTCGGCTCTGTGCTGAACTACATTATATGACATATCAGTACACACTATAGTCAGTATTTTCTGATTTGCACTTTCTCCGTCGCGTACACTTTCAATGACTCCCTTAAGCGTTTCCGCACAGGATGGAAAATACATATTGATAACATCATTTTCTTCAAAAATAATGTTGCTTTCTTCAATAGCACCAATTAATTTCCAGTCGTACCCTTTTATCAGCTTTCCGACTGCATTTTTTACTGTATCAATCTTATCGTAGTCGGTTATATTGTTTATCTGAGATGCTGTAAGCTGATTTGCGGATTCAAATGTAAGGATATCCTCATAACCGTCAACGAAGCTTGCAAAATATGCTGAATACGGTGCTGTTATTTCATCTATCGGCTGTACCTGCTCATTTTCAAGACTTGTCTTTTCTGCCTCAAGACTTGCTATTTTATCAGAAAAGTTATAAACCTCTGCTGTGACATACTGCATAGTACTGAGATATATGAGCAGTTCTTCTTTTACAGATGCCATTTTTACAAGATTTCCGATTTCTTTATAATAAACTATGTTGTTGTATTTTTCCTGAATAAGAGAAGCTAAATATGCAGGCTGTGCTACTTCCTTTGTGCCCGGATTCTGAATTTTGTTAAGTATACTTATTTCTGAATCTATCTTTGCAATTTTTTTATTTATCTGAATCTGTCTTTCATCCCCATATATATATGCCGCTGTTTCGCCGGTACTAAGTCTTCCCCCGTCATTTACTGCATAGCTTATAACACCGTTTCCGTCATAATGTAAAACCTCTTCATCTCTTACATATACGCCGTTAAACGTTACTGAATTAGAAGCAGAAACAGCAACGGCAGTTTCTGTGACATATTCATTTTTAAAAAGATGAACAACAACATTTACTACCGTGAGGGTCATAAATATGATAAGAATCACCAGCAACAGCTTTGCAGTACGGGTATTCATTATTCTTCCTTTTCTGCACCCATGGCAGAGCTGTCAAGTATTGATATGTGTCTTGAAGGAATAATTGTTGAAATGGCATGCTTGTATACCATACTCTGTTTTCCCTCATATTCAAGAATAACTATGTAGCTGTCAAATCCTTTTACAACTCCCTTGAACTGAAATCCATTCGTCAGATAAATAGTTATTGCTATCTTTTCTTTACGGGCCTGATTCAGGAATACGTCCTGTAAATTTAATTGTTTGTTCATAATATACTCCATTCTTTGCAGATAAAATAAAATAAATTAAACTCAAAATCACATCCTCTGCAAAAAGAGTGATTTAAATTGCCGTTCCAATAGGGGTGTATTGTTATTTATTCAGACACTGCAAGCAGAATTGACTGTGCAAAAAAAAACAACACTTTCCATAATCAGATAATATAATTTTTCCGGGTTTTTAATTAGAAAATCCCAATTAAGTAATAATTATTCTGATTTATTTATAATTTTTTTGCCTACATGTTTTTTATTATATCATATATTTTAATGTTTGGCTATAATTTTCTCACATTTTTTTATAAAAAAATTTATATCCGCTTTTTCATCGGCTTCAATCCATGAAATTCTGTCATCTCTTCTCAGCCATGTAAGCTGCCTTTTTGCGTATCTTCTTGTCTCCTGCTTTATTTTTTCAACGCATTCCTCAAGTGAAGCCGCGTTTTCAAAGTATGGTATAAGTTCTTTGTATCCTATAG
Source organism: Bacillota bacterium (assembly GCA_023458875.1). Lineage (GTDB taxonomy): Bacteria > Bacillota > Clostridia > Oscillospirales > Ruminococcaceae > HUN007. The sequence goes on from JAEWXO010000101.1 coordinate 11,590, forward strand.
CCTGATGAGCTGTTTTTATATTATTGCTTTCATTATATATCAGGCGTGATTCTTCAATGAGACCGTTTTCTATCATAATATCAACACGCTTATTTATTCTTCCATACAGTATCTCCCTGTCCTTATAGGTAAGCGCTGTCATTATAAACTCATAAGGCGACTCGGTCATACGGCTCTCTTTTTTAAACTCGCTTAATTTTTTCCCTGTTATTTCGTATACCTCAAGTGCACGGATTACTCTGGAAAGATTATTTTCATGAAGCTCTGAGGCTGTCTCCGGATCACATGATCTGAGCCTTTCAAGCAATACTGAATTTCCGTACTCATGTGCTTCATCTGTCAGCCTTTTTCTTATTTCACCGTCGCTTTTTATATCCGGGAATCTGATATTGTCAACAAAAGACGAAATATACAGGCCTGTACCTCCAACTACTACAGGCATTTTACCGCGTGAAATAATTTTTTTCGCCTCTGCCGCTGCATGTACAACATAGTCAGCAACAGAAAAGCTTTCATTTCTTTCGACAAAGCTTATCAGATGATGCGGAATATTTTTCATCTCTTCCTCTGTCGGCTTTGCCGTGGCAATGTCCATTCCCTTATATATCTGCATCGAATCCGCAGATATTATCTCCCCATCAATCCTCCGCGCCATCTCAACTCCAAGTGCCGTCTTCCCCGAAGCCGTAGGCCCCGTAATTACCAGTATCTTCTCTTTCAACAATCATCCTCCTCTATCTCCGAAGTTACATCCCCCAAAGGTGCAGGGAGACCGGAAAGCCCTGCCCGTTTCCTCAGAAACGGAACCCTCCATCTACACTCTTCTTTTAAACTGCTTCTCCATCTCATATTTTGTAATAGTAAACATTACAGGCCTTCCATGCGGACAATGCCTTATTTTTTCATTTTCGTAAACATCCTCGGCAAGCTTCTGCAGCTCCGTTGCATTATTCCTGTCATTAATCCTGATTGCTGCTTTGCATGCAATGGAATGAAGAATATCATCAAGGGCATCAGGGCTTGGATCAAGCTTGTTTTTTCTGAAATTTTCAGCAATCTCAGGGATAAGCTCGTCCATGTTGAGATGTTCAAGTATAGTAGGTATTGCCTTTACTGATACATAAGGACTGTTTGAAAAATCCAGTCTAAATCCCATATTTTCAAGGACAGATACATTTTCCGATAAAGCATCAGCCTCATCAAGCGAAAGCAGAACACCGGATGCACCCAGAACAAGCTGGCTTGCAGGATCTTTATTTTCTGCTTTAAGGCGTTCAAAAAGAATACGCTCATGTGCCGCATGCTTGTCTATAATTATTATCTTTTCATCAGCTTCAGCAATAATGTATCCCTTGAATGCCTCTCCTATATATCTTATTCTGCTCTTTTCTTTTTCGTCCGTACCCGGAAGCTTTGTCTCGGTTATATCCTTTTTCACAAACGAATCATTGTTTATATAACTGAAAGGTACTTTTGTATCGGTATTTTCAGTTATTATATTATTCAGAGAAGATTTAACCGGTTCGGAATCCGGTTTTTTCACTGATGAAGACATTTTGTTTTCCTGCAGGCTGACATATTTTTTATCTGTATCGTTTTTATTATCGGTAAAAGGCTGAGGACATGTCAGCTGAACGAAATCCGGCTTTGAAGCCGCAACAGAAATATTCTGTGAAGCCGGCTTTGTTTGAAATTCATTTTTCTCATCGTTACTGTTATTATTCCCAGTGGTTCCAACTCTGAGGGGACGCTCAGGGATTTCCGTCTGCCCTGAACCTTCTGGAAGCGGATTATATGGTAAATCAATACTCTGACTGACTGAACTATTATTTTCATCACCGGACATCATATCCTTTTTAAGCTGAAAATCATAAATAAGTCCTGCCTTCATCAATGCTGATTTTACCGCAAAATACAGACAGTTGTATACAGGCTTGTCATCTGAAAATCTTACCTCTACCTTCGCCGGATGCACATTTACATCAACTATATCGGGCGGAATTTCAAGCTTGAGAACACATGCAGGAAACTTTCCCGTCATTATAAGCCCTCTGTACGCCTCTTCAACGGCTGTTGTACATACCTGCGACTTTATGTATCTGCTGTTGACAAAGAAATTCTGAAATGTCCTGTTAGCCTTTGAATAAAGAGGCTTTACACAGTATCCGGAAACTTTTATTCCGTCCTGCGAATAATTTACCTCTATCATATCACCTGCAAAGCTCTTTCCGTATACGGCATAAACAGAAGAATAGAGATTTCCGTCACCTGCTGTTGTGAATTCAAGCTTGTTGTCCCTTATCATTTTAAACGCTGTCTCAGAATGCGAGAGTGCAATTTTATTTATAATATTGCCGACCATATTTCCCTCTGCAACATCCTTTTTCATAAATTTCTGCCTTGCAGGAACGTTATAAAAAAGATCGCGTATTATTATTGTCGTTCCGTCAGGACAGCCGGTTTTTTCATGAAGCACCTCATCTGAGCCTTCAATAATATAATGTGTACCAAGCTCGTCATCGGGCTGTTTTGTCATCATTTCGACCTTTGCAACCGCGCAGACAGAGGCAAGAGCCTCCCCTCTGAAGCCTAACGTCATTATGCTGTCAAGGTCATCCCTGCTTGTTATCTTGCTTGTAGCATGTCTTAAAAATGCTTTTGGCACATCCTCAAACGATATTCCGCATCCGTCATCGGTTATTCGTATAAATGTAGAACCGCCACGCTTTATTTCAACAGTAATATGCTGTGCACCTGCATCTATTGAATTTTCAACAAGCTCTTTTATTACGGAGGCAGGTCTTTCTATGACCTCTCCGGCTGCAATAAGCTCTGATATTTCACGACTTAAAAGATTGATAGACGGCATTGATGAATCACCTCATTTTTAAAGCATTTTAGACAAATCTTCGAGAAACTCACGGCATTCGCTGTCAGAAAGCTCCGCTATGTTCGTCTTTCGTATACGATCGATAATATTTTCCTTAGTCAGATGATCAAAGCTTATCTGATTTTCATTTTCATCATCTGTATGTTTATGTTTTCCGGAGTTTTTCTCAAGCTCAGAAAGAAGCTCCTTTGCCCTTGAAATAACCTTGTTCGGTATTCCGGCAAGTTTGGCAACCTCTATTCCGTAGCTGTCGTCAACACCGCCGGGAACTATTTTTCTTAAAAATCTTATGTTTTCACCGTGCTTTTTAACTGCAATACTGTAATTTTTTATACCCGGTATCTCGGCTTCAAGCCCGATAAGCTCATGGTAATGCGTCGCAAATAATGTCTTGCATCCCAGTCCTTTTCCCATGCAGATATGCTCTGCTACGGAGCGCGAAATGCTTATTCCGTCAAACGTTGATGTTCCACGGCCTACCTCGTCAAGTATTACAAGACTGTTTTTGGTAGCATGCTTCAGAATATCGGCAACCTCACTCATTTCAACCATAAACGTACTCTGTCCGGCTGTAAGGTCATCCGATGCACCTATTCGTGTAAATATTTTGTCAACGACTGATATTCTTGCGTATTTTGCCGGTACAAATGAACCCATCTGTGCCATCAGTGTAATAAGCGCAACCTGTCGCATATATGTGGATTTACCCGACATATTAGGACCTGTTATTATCGACATCCTGTTTGACTTTATATCTATGTATGTGTCATTCGGTACAAACACCTCATCATCAAGCATAAGTTCAACGACAGGGTGACGGCCGTCTTTTATTTCTATTACGCCGCCGACTGAAATATCAGGCTTTGTATATCTGTTCTTAAGCGCTGTCTGTGCAAATGAACAGAGTACATCAACCGCAGCAACAGAGGAAGCTGTTTTCTGGACCTCAACAAGCTTTGTTGCTATAAAGTCCCTTATCTCTCCGAACACCTCAGCTTCAAGTACAAGAACCTTATCCTTTGCACCGAGAATAGAATTTTCGGCATTTTTCAGTTCCTGAGTAATAAAGCGCTCACAGTTTGTAAGTGTCTGTTTTCTTATATATTCGTCAGGGACAAGCTTATAGTATGAACGTGTGACCTCAATATAATAGCCGAATACTCTGTTGTAGCCTATTTTAAGTCCCTTTATCCCTGTTTTTTCCCTTTCACGTTCTTCTATTTTTTCTATAATGCCGTTTCCGTTTTCAATAATATCCCTGAGCTCGTCAAGCTGTTTGTTAAAGCCTTTTTTTATTACATTTCCGTCCTTGACATTTACAGGCGGTTCGTCTTCTATTGCATTTTCAATAAGTGCCGATATTTCGTCAAGTGTGAAAATATCAGCGTCCAGGGAATTCAGAAGCCTTGCATCTGAAAGCCTTGCAAGCTGTTCCTTTATTGCCGGAAGCTGCAGAGACGTAAGTGACAAAGCCTTTAAATCTCTCGGCGTTGCTGTTTTATACATTACCCTTGTCATAAGGCGTTCTATATCGTATACTCTGTCAAGCAGCTCCTGAAGCTCCATAAGAACTATTGAATTTTTAGTCAGGGCATCAACTGCGTTGAGTCTGTCAATTATCCTTGCAGGACTCATAAGCGGTTGTTCAATGTATGTTTTAAGAAGTCTTTTTCCCATTGAAGTCTTTGTCGAATCCATTACCCATAAGAGAGAGCCGCGTTTTTCCTTGTTTCTCAGTGTTTCAGTAAGCTCCAGATTTTTTCTTGCGGTCATATCAAGACCCATAAATGCGTTTTCACCTATTACATTTATCTGTGTAAAACGCCCTGTCAGCGACTTCTGAGTTTCATAAAAATAATCAAAAAGACCGCATACACTAAAGGCTCTTATATCATCCTCTTCAAGAAAAAGCTCATCAAATGAATTTACAGAAAACTGACTGAACAGTATGTCTCTTTTCTTTGCAGTGTCAAAGCATGCATCACTTCTTACAGAGCATGAGCAGCTGAGCTTTTGCTTGATAAACTCAGCTACAGCCTTGAACTTACTGAATTCACTGTTAAATATCATCTCTGACGGCTGAAATCTTGAAAGATCATTTATTATATCATTTTCAAGCTCTTTGCCTGATTTTAAAGATACAGACACCTCTCCGGTTGAAATATCTGCATAGCAGACAGCACATTCTCCATCTTTAAGATATGCACATCCTATATAGTTGTTTGAAGAGTCATCAAGCATACTGCTGTCTATAAGAGTACCCGGAGTAATTATTCTTGTTACGTCACGTTGTACTATTCCCTTTGACTCTGACGGGTCTGTCAGCTGTTCACATATAGCAACCTTATATCCTATATCTATTAGTTTTTTTGTATACACATCACTGCTGTGAAACGGTACACCGCACATAGGCGCTCTTTCCTCCATGCCGCAGTCTCTTCCTGTAAGCGTAAGTTCAAGCGCACGTGAAACCGTTATTGCATCATCAAAAAACATCTCATAAAAATCGCCAAGCCTGAAAAAAAGAATATGGTCAGGATATTTGTCTTTTATCTCACAGTATTGCTGCATCATAGGAGAAATTTTTGTTCTGTCAATATCTTTTAATAACATATTTTTTATTCATCCTTAATCTAAAAATAAGATAATGAGTATACGGTTAGCCTTAAAAAAATACCGGCAGATTTCCCTATACTCATTATGTTAAAAATTCAATACGTTTATCAGTGACAGCCGGCACATGAAGAGCAGCTTCCGCCACATCCTGAAGATACCGCACATGTTTCAGGATCCTCACCGTTTGCACTCATTGTTATTATATTGTTAATCTGTGAGAGCAACGAATCCATTTCATTTTTAGCCGCTGTAAATGCGTTCATATTTTCATTTGACATGATTTTACTGTAAAGCTCTTTTATTGTGCTGTCAAGCTCCTTGAGCTTTTCGGCATCCTTTTCTTCCTTGGCCATTTCAGTGTTAAGGTCAAGACGCTTCATATTAAACTCACTGATAGTCTTCTGAAGCTCAGGGTCGCTGTCATTTTTTTCTTTTGCATTGAAATATGCAATATATCTTTCATCCTTCTGTATAAGCTTTCCAAGCTCTCTTGTCTGCTGAATAATATCCATTTTAATTTTCCTCCGGAATTTTTTTTATTGTAGCATCGTAATTTATGATGCATTACTGACTTATAAGTTCACCCTCAACGGCCCAGTTCCTTGCGGATTTTATTTTAACATTTACAAAGCTTCCGATAAGTGATCTGTCACCGCTGAAATTTACTATTATGAATTCATTGCTTTTACCTGTAAGACTGCCTTCTCCGCTCTTGCCTTCTGATTCGGCAAGTACCGTAAGGGTTTTACCGATATATCCTTTATAATTTGCAGTCGAAATCTCTCTCTGAAGCTCAAGGAGTCTCTGCATTCTTTTCTGTTTTTCCTCGTATGTCACGCGGTCATCTGTCAGGGCAGCCTTTGTACCCGACCTTTTTGAATATATAAAGCTATATATATTATCATATTTCACTTTTCTTAAAATATCAAGTGTTTCCTCAAAATCACTTTCTGTTTCGTTGGGAAAACCTACAATAATATCTGTTGAAAATGAAAAATCGGAAATTCTCTCTCTTGCATAATTTATAATTTCCATGTATTTTTCACGTGTATAACGTCTGTTCATTTTTTCAAGAATATCATTGCTTCCAGACTGCAGAGGCAGATGCAGATGCTTTGCAACTTTTTCACAGTCACAGATTGTATCGATAAGCTCATGTCCTGCATCCTTTGGATGCGACGACATAAAGCGTATTATAAAATCACCGTCTGTTTTATTTATCTGTCTTAAAAGCCATGGAAAACTTATGTTTCCTTCAAGATCATTTCCGTATGAGTTTACGTTCTGACCCAGAAGGAATATTTCCTTGTATCCTTTTTTGACAAGTTCCTTTATTTCATTTATGATAACATCCGGCTGACGGCTTCTTTCACGTCCTCTGACATACGGCACTATACAATATGTACAGAAATTGTTGCATCCATACATAACCGGAACCGATGCCTTGAATGTACTGCTGCGGACCTGCTCTATCCCCTCTGTAACTTCTGAAGACTGTCCGGATATTTCATATACATGCTTTCTTCCCTTATACACCTCGTATATAAGCTTCGGAAGCGTCAAAATGTCATTTGTCCCGAATACAATATCAACAAATCTGTAGGATTTTTTTATTTTTTCAACAACAGCAGACTGCTCGGACATACATCCTGCTATGCATATTATCATGTTTTTATTTTTTTCTTTATAATGCTTTAAAAATCCTAAATTTCCGAACACATGTTCTTCTGCACCTTCGCGGACTGCACATGTATTGAATATCACAAGATCCGCTTCTTCAGGCATTTCCGTAAACCCGAATCCCAGCTTCAGAAGCTGTCCCTTCATCTTTTCTCCGTCTGTAACATTCAGCTGACATCCGTAATTGTGGACATGTGCCAGCGGCGGTGTATCCCTTTTTTCATTTAGTTGTTTTACTTTTTGTATATAATTCTGAGCAATGTCAGCCAAAAGAATTCCTCCCGCATAATTTAAATACATTATTAATCATAATTATACCACAAGGCAATTAATTTTACAAGTGAAAATTTTTATTAAAAATCCCCTGCGGTTAAGTAAACCGCAGGGGACGACTGCTATTGAAGCAATGTTATGAAAATACATAAAAATTTACGCTGCGGATTCAGGACAATTATTATTCGGTGTCTTTATAAATAATTTAAATGATAAAAGAATAAAAACCGTAATATTTATAACGGCAAGATAGTCAAGCTTTATAATTTCTATACTGAATAAATATGGTGTGAAGCTCAACAGACAAACGAGGTTTATAATAACTGTTATCCACCAGTCTTTTTTATAAAATGTCGACCATAATATTGAGAAAACACAAGTCATAAACGCATAGCGTTCATGCATTGATGGAAGAAAGCATATACAAGACTGCGTTACCCAAACGCTGAGAAGCAGAAGATCAGATTTTACAAACTGTTTTCTTTTTGTAATAAAAAGAAATGCGCCCGTTCCCAGAATTCCCATGGTTAATATTATTCCTGCATTCCTGAACATGCTGTAATCACCTTTGAGAAAATAATATATATTTGGACAATTCATTGTAAGCTGCTTATAAATATCTGTCTGGGCGGCATATATGGATAATGTATCTTTTAACCCACGTCCCGCTATAAGTGCAGGCACAATACTTATACCATACACTGCAGGTATCCACAGAAAATGTTTTATTTTCATCTTTTCTGACATAAAATAAACAATAAAAATCACAGGCAAAAACATTACAGCCTGAAGTTTGAATGCAAAAGCAATTCCGAAAAATATCATTGCAGGAGTAAATTTCTCTTTTAGCATGTAATATATACTAAACATTATCATAGATACGTAAATAAAATCACATTGAGCCCAGTATGCAGAATCAATAAACACCACAGGATTAAAAAGTATTACCGAATATAAAAGCATATTTGACGTTGTGAAAAATCGGGTATTTCTTAAGTGTGATATTATCTTAACTGCTATAAATGCACCTGCAAAATCAAATATTACTGAGAATATTTTTATTTCTATAAGATCATTAAAGGGGGTTTTTGATATGAGAGTCAGAAAAAACATATATGGAACATTGTACTCACCTATATTTTCGCCGAGTCCTGAAAAGCCCTCAAATTGTGAAAGCTGCTCTATCCATATGCTCATAAAGTACAAATAATCTCCGCTCTTATGTGTAAAAAATATACACCTGAGTATAAATGCCATTAAAGTTATAAAAACAAAAAACAGCAGAACAATATTACTGTTTATAAATTCTGTAATTTTCGTTTCGGGATTTTCTTTTCGTTGTTCAGTCCTGGTCTGTATGTTTTTTTGCTCTTTCTTTATTCTCTGCATCGTTGCTTCTCCTGTACTTTTTTATATTTTTATGCTGCAAATTTATACATATCAGCGGTTGAATTCTGCCCCTGATTATTTTAATGATATATTAAATATTTATTAAGTTCATATTTTTAATACTTTTTATGAGACAGAAATGCTACATAACATTCTAAAGAAACAATATCCACAATATCATGATATTTTATGCAGAAGTTACAAAAGAGGCACCTCAATTTGGAAGTGCCCCTTTTTAAAATCTTTATAAATTAAAAACACGGAGTAAAGAATTATTTTATTTCAAGCTTCTTAGTCAGTGGCTTATCTTCCTTTTTCGGAAGCTCAAGTTTAAGAATTCCGTCTGAATAAGCTGCCTCTATTGCATCACTGTCTACGCCTGCAATGCCAAAGCTCCTCTGGAAAGAACCAACGGACCTTTCACGGCAGATATATGTTCCGTTTTCATCCTTTTCCTCTTTTACAGATTCGCGCTTTGCTGAAATAGTAAGATAATCCTTTGAAATATCAATGTTTATATCTTCTTTATTAAATCCCGGAAGTTCTGCTTCGAGAATATATTTGTCACCCTTATCCTGAATATCTGTACGGAATTCATTTTTCATTGTCATATTGTTCCTGAAAAAGCTTCTGTCAAAGAGATCCTTTTCAAATTCATTGAATACGCTGAAAAGATCGTAGCCTTTTCTCTCAAATGGTGTAAGTCCAAACATAAAAATTACCTCCTGAAAATTAATAATATTAAATTTTAAGTTTTCCAAATAAATTTTATGAATGTAACTGACAACTGCCAGTTTATTTTAAAATATTCATTGGAAACACCCTCCTTACTACTTTTATTATTTCTTTTCTTTGATTATATATTAATGTCTTTATATGACCGGATTATTAACATCTTGTGATAAATTAATGAAAATTAGCACTCTCGATGCGAGAGTGCTAATTGGAAGCTTTTATAAATTTTCTCCGTTAGCTTCTATAATGCTCCTGTAATAATATGCTGAATCCTTTATGATTCTTTTCTGGGTGATATAATCTATATATACAAGTCCGAATCTCTTTTCATATCCGCTGTGCCATTCAAAGTTATCCGTAAAGGACCAATGCAGATATCCTAAAATATCTATACCGTCATCAGCTGCACGCTTAAGCTCCTTAAGATATCTTGCAATAAAATCTGCTCTCTGCGGATCGTGTACCTTCCCGTCAATATGAACCCAGTCCATGTTTGCAATTCCGTTTTCAGTAATCATAACAGGCAGACCGTATCTTTCGTATAAAAATTTTGACGACCAGTAAAATGTCTCCGGTGTAACAGACCATTCCATCATGGTTTTCGGACTTCCGGTATATGAGCCCTCTCTGTATCCCTGAACCTTGCATATTTTTCTGCCTTCATATATATTTGTTCCGTAAAAATCTACAGGCTCTGATATTATCTCCATATCGCCCTCTTTTATATCAGGCATATTTTTTCCGAGAAGCTCATATGACTCATCAGGATATCTGCCGAATACTATAGGGTCTGCCCACCACGGCGCACTGAGAATAAAATTTACCTCATCCATATCAAAGCTTCTTTTTCTGGCAGCCTCAATTTCTTTTTCTGAATTATCAAAAGGCGTACAACATGCGGTGGCAAATGCAAATCCTATCAATGGCTTTAAAACAGCGTTTTCTCGTATTACTTTTACTGCTTTTCCGTGTGCAAGCAAAACATTATGTGACATTCTGGCTATATCATAAACAGGAATTTTCAAAAACGGTGCATGGATACCCATTGCGTAACCAAGCCCTATAAACATCTGAGGCTCATTCATTGTCATCCATAATGATACCCTGTCTGAAAGTGCGTCAACCACGACCTTTGTATATTCAGCAAACCATTCTGATGACTGAGGATTTAACCAGCCGCCTTTACTATGAAGTGCATATGGATAATCCCAGTGAAACAGTGTCACAATCGGCGTAATTCCGTTTCTGATAAGCTCATCGACAAGCTCAGAATAAAATTTTAATCCCTTTTCATTTATTTTTCCTGTTCCGTCAGGCAATATCCTTGCCCAGCTGACAGAAAATCTGTAGCACTTAATACCAATCTCTTTCATAAGTGCGATATCTTCCTTGTATCGGTGATAATGATCGCATGCAACATTTCCTGTTTCATTATTTGCAACAAAATCGCCATGGTTTGAATACACATCCCATATATTCAAGCCTTTTCCGTCTTCAAGATATGCACCTTCCACCTGATACGAGGCAGAAGCTGCCCCCCACATAAAATCTTTTCTGAATGACATTTTTATCCCCACCTTTTTGTTTTATTATCAAAAAATAAAATTTTACTATTAATATCTTTTTATTTTTAGTGAAAACTACTGTTTTTAATATAATATCATATATATTTTTTTATAAATACCAAATATTCATTTTTTATATCAGATATTCATTTTTATTTCATATATAATGAATATAAAATAATCCTCTCTTGTTTTTCTTTTAAAAATATGATATTCTTAAACTATAATATTCGGGAGGATGATAAAACTTATGGAATATTTTATCAGTACAGGCTGCTGGGGAGAATTATTTGCTGTCCCTGATGCAGTTGTTGACAAATATATAAAGCTTGCCTCCGGAAGTGCAATAAAAGTTCTTCTTTATATCCTGAGAAACAGTAATAAACCGGTAAGCAAATCAGAAATTTCAGCTGCGCTGAACATAAGTGACGATGATGTAAACGACGCATTTACTTTCTGGAAAGAAGTAAAAATATTAAATCAGTCAGCATCCGCTGCTCCTTCTCCAGAGACTGCTTCTGAAAAAAAATCAGCGGCAAAGGTTCAGGAAAAAACACAGAACACAGTATCAGAAAGGACAAAGTCCCCGGATACACCTGAAACACAAAGCTATATACAGCGTTCAAGTTCAAATTTTCATATAACGCCTTCTGAATTGACAGCCAAAAAGGAATCCTCAAAGGAAATACAGAATATGTTCGATATTGCTCAGCAGACGCTCGGAAATATGATAAATCATACAATACTGAAATCTCTTTTATGGCAGCACGAATATCTAGGTCTTAACATTGATGTTATACTGACACTGCTGCAGTACTGTTCATCCATAGGAAAGGCAAGTGCCGCATACATAGAGACGATAGCCATAAACTGGAGTACAAATAATATTAATACATTTACAAAGGCACAGAATGAAGTGCAGCGAATGACAGAGCTTCAGAACTTTGCACATAAGGTTTCCTCTGCATTCGGTCTTAAGCGTGCACCAACACCGAATCAGCAGAAATTCATCGACGAATGGAGTAAAAAGGGATTCAGCACTGATCTTATATCATGTGCCTGTGAAAGAACAATAGATCTTAACAAGGCCCTTACAATGAACTATGTAAATGCTATTCTTGTAAACTGGTCAAAGGAAGGTATAACGACAAGAGAAGCGGCAGAGGCAACATTCGGAAAAGGAAGCTACTACAACTCCTCCTCCGGAAAAACCGAACAGTCATACAATATATCCGAATTTGACAAGCTCGCAGTAACATTCAGCGGAAATATCATCGATGAAAATACTGATAAAAAATATTAAAACAGAAAAGGATAAATATTATCTATGAACTCCGATATATACAGCAAGGCTATTGATATCATAAATAACCGCAGGCTGGCTGCAAAATCAGAAAACGAAAAGCATTTTGCTGAAATAGAATCAAGAATCCCTGAAATACGTGAAATAAATCATATTCTTGCCCAGACAAGCGTAAATCTTATCAAAGCAATCAGCAGCGGATCAATGGTAAATGAAAAAATAAAAACTCTTGAAAAGCAAAACCGTCAGGCACAGGAAATGATAAAGACAATGATCGTTCAGAACGGTTATCCGCATGATTACCTTGATATTAAGTACACCTGTTCAAAATGTGCGGATACGGGATTTTCTGAGGGAAAACGCTGCGCATGTCTTGACGAGCTTATAGGAAGGCTTTCTGTACAGCAGCTTAACTCACATTCTCAGGTAAAGCTATGCAGCTTTGATACCTTTGATCTTTCATATTATAAGGGTGTTCAGACAAGCGAAGACAACGACTGCTATAAAACAATGTCAAATAATTTTGACTACTGCAAACGGTATGCCGATTCGTTTTCAACCTCCTCAAAAAATATTTTTATAGCCGGAAAAACAGGACTCGGGAAAACCCACCTCTCTCTTGCAATAGCTGAAAGGCTCCTGACAAAAGGCTGGAACGTCCTCTATGATTCAACAGTAAATTATCTTTTAAAGATAGAAAAGGAGCATTTCGGGCGCAGTGACGGCAGCTGTGATACACTGCAGATTCTTTTAAATGCCGATCTTCTTATTCTCGATGACCTTGGCTCAGAATACGAAACAAGCTTTTACACATCAACCATATATAATATAATAAACTCACGTCTGAACAAAGGATTCCCGACAATCATAAGCACAAATCTCAGTCCTGCGGAGCTTGAAAAAAAATATGATGCACGTATTGTTTCAAGGTTATTTGCGATGTACGAATATCTTAAATTTACCGGAAAAGATGTCCGCACTATAAAAGCTGCAAAGGCTTCAAAAGAGACTATAAACTACTACAAGGCAAATTCATTGTAACAATGAATTTGCCTTGTTTTTTAAGCTTTGCTTTTAAAAAGGGTCAATCTGAGATTCTTGCATAAGTCCTTAATAATAATCATTATGTTCCTGTATTCTTTCTTATATACGCTGTCAGTTCATCAAGATATGCCTTAACATCACACTTGCTGTTATAGACATTCATATATTCATTCCAGGCAGCTTCAAAGTCATCGCTCATTACTACTTTAGGAAGATATTCATGCTTTACATTATCCATATCCGCCTTGGCTTTTCCATAAGGTGTATCAGTTGTAAATGTGTTTGTATATGACCAAATCGGAAACCATGGCTTGTTCTCTTCTGATTTATTAAGCATCTCTGTAAACGTCTGAACACCATATGCGGAAAAACATTCCTTCATAATACCGCTAAGCTTTTCATAGAACTCTGATGGTTGGTTTGCAGGTGAATATGCATTTATACCATCCATAGCCATACCCTCATAAAACGGGAAAAAATTATAGTCACAGAGAGTGCTTGCGATATATTCAGGATCAAAGAATTTTTTTCTCTGCTCCGGTGTTCTGTAAAATACTCCGTTCTCATCAACACTGTATTCTTCGCCTTTACGCCCCCATGTACGCAATGTAAGTATTTCCGGTGACAGAAGATCGTCTATAAACTTAATCGCACCCTCAATATCATCACAGTCAACCGATATTCCCAGTCCCTGAGATAAATCAAACGCAGGCGATGAATGATAACGCTCCTGTATTCCTTCCTCTATTACCACGCCCAACGGCACATAATGACAGTCTTCCGGCAGGCTGTCGGCAGAAGCTCTGAAGTTCCAGTACTGATCAACCATACCGAGAACTTTTCCTGATCTTATTTTTTCATAATACTGATCTTTTGTAAGAACAAAGCAATCCGGATCGATAAGACCTTTATGATATTCTTCATTAAGCTTTTTAAACCATTTTTTCGCTGTATCGGTAGTGTTATAATCAATTGCCTCCAGCTTTTCTTCATCTACAATACAGGCACCGTCATTAGGATGACCGTCAAGGAACTGAGGCGGATTTTCAAGACAGAAATAAAGATATCCGTCTGTAAGTATTTCATACCCTATATTCGGGGTTCCGTCCGGTGCATTCGGATTAGCTTCGGTATAGCGCTCCAGAAGGTCAAAATATTCATCGAGTGTATTGATTTCAGGATAGCCCGCCCACTGCAAAACCTTTACCTGAACCCAGAAAGCCTCATCATTATGCTCTACCGATGTGTCATACATATATACATTTCCGAACTGCGGTATCATATATATGTGTCCGTCATCAGCACGTAATTTATTCCATTTATCCTCTGTATAAAATGATTTTAAATTATCGTAACCGTCCCAGTATTCATCAAGAGGAATCAGTGCACCCGCCTCAATAAGCCTCTGCTGCTCTGTACCGCCAAATATAAAATCCGGGTAATCTGCTGAAATAATCATATCACTTATCTCATCAGCCGCTGATTTATTATCATCAAGCCATGTTTCAATACATTTTGCTCCTGTTTTTTCTGCGATAAGATTCTGAATAACATTGTTTTCATAAATCTTATCATTTTTTATTGCAAAATAACTTGTAAATACCTTTATATTTTCCTTTGTCTCAACACTGCTTTTCCCCTCGGTATTTCTGCATCCTGACTGTTGAAATATCATACCTATCATAAACACTGCTAGTAAGGAATAACTTATTCTGGATTTGTTCATACTATTCGCCCCCAATAATAAACCCCATTAAAAAGATTATACGGATAAAATAAGAATGGTAAGATAATGTTCTTTTAAAGCCATGCTTTTTAAAAACAGCAGCAATCCGCAGGATTACTGCTGTTAAATCAGAGATTATGCACTTTATGAAAAAGAAATATACAAACATGCAAAATATGAATATTAAAGCTGTTTGTGCAATTATTAAGTGCCTTTATTTTTCAGACTTCTGTCAACATAATTCTGAAGCTCATCGTAGTAAGCCTGATAATTGCTTTCCTTTTCATATACCGACATATACTCGTTCCATGCGGCTTCAAAGTCATCACTCATAACGACCCTAGGCAGATATTCATGCTTTATATTCGTCATAGCTGTCTTTGCCATGCCGTAATCAGTTTCATCAGTAAAGGTATTGGCATAGCTCCACATAGGATACCACGGCTCATTCTGCTTTGATTTGTTAAGCAGTTCAACATATGTCTGGGCATTGTATGCAGATAAGCATTCCTGCATTATAGGAGCGAGCGTTTTAAAGAATTCATATGGCTGATATGCAGGTGCAAACGCATTAATCCCGTCCTGATCCATACCTCTGTAATAAGGAAAATAACTGTAATCACATTTGTTTTCAGCTATATATGACTTGTCCTTATATTTGCTGCTCTGTTCATCTGCCAGATAAAATTTCCCATCAGCATCAACCGAATAATCTATATCCTTCTGACCCCAGAATCTTAATCTGTGTATTTCAGGTGAAAGCAGATCATCAACGAACTGCAATGCGCCCTTTACATCTTTACAGCTTACTGATATTCCGAGTCCCTCAGAAGCATTAAAAGAATTTTCAGAGTGATAATGTTCCTCTATTCCTTCACTTATTACTATTCCCAGAGGCACATATGTACATTGATCAGGAAGATCAAAAGTTGCAGGTCCATGATTCCAACCCTGATCTACCATACCAAGAACATTTCCGGTCCTTAACTTATCATAATACTGTTCCTTCGTCATAAAAAAGCATTCAGGATCAATTATTCCTTTTTTATATTCCTCGTTAAGCTTTTTAAACCATTTTTTCGCTGTAGGTGTAGTATTGTAGTCTATTACCTTATTGGTTTCAGGATCAACTATACACGCACCGTCGTTCGGATATCCATCAAGAAACTGAGGTGGGTTTTCAAGACAGAAGTAGAGATAACCCTCAGTTAGTATTTCGTACCCTATGTTTTCCAGACCATTTTCACCTATAGGATTGGCGCTGATATATCGCTCAATAAGATCAAAATATTCATCAAGTGTGGTTATTTTCGGATAGCCTGCCCACTGAAGTACTTTTACCTGTATCCAGAATGCTTCATCATCATGCCTGGTATTTGTATCATACATATTTACACTTGAAAAAACAGGAATGATATATACATGACCGTCATCTTCCCTTATTTTATTCCATTCTTCCTCGGAAAAGTAATTTTTGATATTTTCATAATCATCCCAGTATTCATCTATCGCAATATATGCACCAGCATCCAGGAGCCTCTGGTGTTCAGCTGCATCATACAGAAAATCAGGATATTCATTTGCTATTATCATTTTATCCACTATATCAGCGGCGTTTTCATTGTCCTCAAGCCAGGTTTCATCACACTTCGCACCTATCTTTTCAGCAATTAAATTCTTCACCCTGTTATTGCTGGTTATTCTGTTTTTGTTTGATACTGCAAAAAAACTTGTATATGTTTTTATTTCATCTCTGTTTACCCCGTCTGACTTTTTTATACCGCATCCTGCAATTCCACCGATTAAAAGACAGGATATTGTTAAAACGAATATTTTTTTTATATCCATATCGCATCACCTATTGTTAAATATTCATTTGCTTCCCCCTGATTTTAACAACTTTCCCTTCCTATTAATTTTAAGTATTAATAAATAATAATTTTTATTGTTCTCCTGCACATTTTCTTATGTAAGCTGTCAGATGATCAAAATATGCCTTGATATCAACATTTGAATTATAAGCTGCCATATATTCAGCCCATGCACTTTCAAAATCGTCACTCATTACAACCCTAGGAAGATATTCATGCTTTATCGTATCCATATCTGCTTTCGCCTTTCCGTAGGTAGTGTCAGGCGTGAAAGTGTTTGTATATGACCATACCGGGTACCACGGTGGGTTTTCTTCGGCTTCATTTAATAATTCCGTATATGTCTGAACCCCGTATGCTGAAAAACATTCCTTCATAATATCGCTTAGCTTAGTGAAAAATTCAGAAGGCTGATTGGTAGGACTGAATGCGTTTATTCCGTCTGAATTCATTCCGCCATAAAACGGGAAATAGCCATAATCACATAAATGCTTATCTCTGTATTCATTATCGTCAAACTGTCTTTTCTGCTCCTCTGTTCTGTAAAACAGGCCGTTTTCGTCAACCAAGTAGTCAACATCTTTTATTCCCCATGCACGCATTGTAAGTATTTCAGGTGAAAGAAGATCGTTTAAAAACTTCATGGCACCCTCAATATCTTCACAGTCAACAGATATTCCCATCCCCTGTGACGCATCAAGTGCTACTGATGTGTAATAATGTGATTCTATACTTTCATCAATTACTATCCCGAACGGAACATAGCTACATTCTTCAGGGAGCGAAGCTGCGGCATTCCTGAAATTCCAGTGCTGGTCTACCATCCCCAATATATTCCCCGACCTTATTTTCTCATAGTACTGATCCGCTGTAAGAACAAAGCATTCCGGATCAATAAGTCCTTTATGATATTCCTCGTTAAGTTTTTTAAACCATTTTTTCGCTGTAGGTGTCGTATTGTAATCTATTGCCTCCAGCTTCTCAGTATCGACAATACAGGAACCGTCATTCGGATAACCATCCAGGAACTGAGGTGGATTTTCAAGACAGAAATAGAGATATCCGTCTGTAAGTATTTCGTATCCTATATTAGGATTTCCATTTTCGTCTGTAGGGTTTGCCTCAATATACCTTTCAAGAACGTCAAAATATTCATCAAGAGTCTTAAGCTCAGGGTATCCTGCCCATTTAAGAACCCTTACCTGAATCCAGAATGCTTCGCCTTCATGCGTTGTTAATGTATCACGCATATATACCTTACAGAACTGCGGCATCATATATACATGTCCGTCATCTGACCGAAGCCTGTTCCATTCTTCTTCTGTAAAATAATTTTTAAGATTATCATATCCGTCAAGATATTCATCAAGAGGTATTAATGCATTTGCATCGATAAGCTTTTGTTGTTCAGTTCCTCCATAAATAAAATCCGGATATTTTCCTGAAATGATCATTTCACTTACTGCATCCGCCGGGTCTTTATTTTCGTCTAACCATGTTTCTTCACACTTTGCACCGATTTTTCTGGCAATCAGATTCTGAACTTCATTTTTTTCGTTTCTTCTGGTACCCTTTGCTGCAATAAAGCTTGAAAACACCTTAATTTCTTGCTTGGAATCCTCGTTTTCTTTGTCACCCTTTGTACAGCCGACAGACTGGTATACCATACAAATCGCCAATGAAACCGCAACCAAAACCCTGCTTTTTTTCATAATTAATCCCCCCTTAATTATTTTTATTTGATTGCATTTATGTTATCCATTACATATCGGAAATAAATAACCAGTGTCTTTTCATATTTATTAATTTGATGTATTAATAAATGATTTTATTTATTCTTCTCCTGCACATTTTCTTATGTATTCTGTAAGATGATCAAAATATGCCTTGATATCAACATTTGCATTATAAGCTGCCATATATTCAGCCCATGAACTTTCAAAATCATCACTCATTACAACCTTAGGAAGGTATTCATGCTTTATCGTATCCATATCTGCTTTCGCCTTTCCGTAGGTAGTGTCAGGCGTGAAAGTGTTTGTATATGACCATACCGGGTACCAAGGAGGATTTTCTCCGGACTTGTTGAACATTTCTGTAAATGTCTGGACTCCGTACGCTGAGAAACATTCCTTCATGATTCCGCTGAGCTTCTTGTAAAATTCAGAAGGCTGATTTTCAGAACGGAATGCATTTTTTCCGTCAAAATTCATTCCGCCATAAAACGGGAAATAGTTGTAGTCACATAAATGCTTGTCTTTATAGGCCTGATCATTATACAGTCTGGCCTGTTCATCTGTTCTGTAAAACATACCGTCTTCATCAACACAGTAATCAACATCTTTTATTCCCCATGTACGCAGGGTAAGGATTTCAGGTGAAAGAAGATCGTTTAAAAATTTCATGGCACCCTCAATATCCTCACAGTCAACTGATATTCCCATTCCCTGTGACGCATCAAATGCTGTTGCTGTGTGATATTGTTCTTCTATACTTTCATCAATTACTATACCGAACGGAACATATTTGCATTCATCAGGAAGCACTCCTTCAACATTTTTAAAGTTCCAGTACTGGTCTACCATTCCTAATATAGTTCCGGACTTTATTTTCTCATAGTACTGATCTGCTGTAAGAACGAAGCATTCCTGATCAATAAGTCCCTTATGATATTCCTCATTAAGCTTTTTAAACCATTTTTTCGCCGTAGGTGTTGTATTGTAATCAAGTGCCTCAAGCTTCTCAGCATCAACAATACAGGAACCGTCGTTAGGATAACCATCCAGGAACTGAGGTGGATTTTCGAGACAGAAATAGAGATATCCGTCTGTAAGTATTTCATATCCTATATTAGGATTTCCGTTTGCATCTGTAGGATTTGCCGCAAGGTATCTTTCGAGAAGATCAAAATAATCATCGAGAGTCTTAAGCTCAGGATATCCTGCCCACTGAAGGACCTTTACCTGAACCCAGAATGCTTCGCCATCATGCTCTGTTGCTGTATCATACATATATACCTTACAGAACTGCGGCATCATATATACATGTCCGTCCTCTGCACGAAGTTTGTCCCACTCTTCTTCTGTAAAATAATTTTTAAGATTATCATATCCGTCAAGATATTCATCAAGAGGTATTAATGCATTTGCATCAATTAGCTTCTGCTGTTCTGTTCCTCCATGGATAAAATCAGGATATTTTCCTGAAATAATCATTTCACTTACTGCATCTGCCGGGTTTTTATTTTCGTCTACCCATGTCTCCTCACACTTTGCACCGATCTTTTCAGCAATAAGGTTCTGAATTTCGTTGTTTTCGTTTCTTCTGGTGCCCTTTGCTGCAATAAAGCTTGAAAATACTTTTATTTCCTGATTAGAATCCCCGTTCCCTTTGTCATCCTTTGTACAGCCAACAGACTGGCATACCAAGCATATTGCCAACGAAGCCGCAACTAAAATTCTGCTTTTTTTCATAATTAATACCCCCTTAATTATTTTTATTTGAATGCATTGATATTATGCATTACATCCTTGGAAATAAACAGCTCAAATCTTATTTCTGAATCTGAATTGACATTTACATTTACTTTATCCTTATAGAATTTTTTCAGTCTCAGGTATGGGTTGTATTCATCGCCTCTGTTAAAATTAATATCCGTATTCTCATTCCCAAATTCAAAAATTGCCCTGAGCTTAAGAAGCTTGTTCGGCGCCATTTTACTTTTTCGTTCTTTTATTACGATAATATAGCTTTTCTCACTCTCATCAATAATAAATTCCAAATCACATTCATTTACTGATTTTAATGAATATTTAATTATATCATCTGCAACAAGCAGAACTGAAAACGGAAGAACATATACATTTGAAATATCTGATATGTGATATGTGATTTTGTAACTCAGTTTCTCATCATTTTTACATTTTAAATCCTCAAGATAATTGCTTATAAATGATAATTCCTCTTCAAGGCTTATAGGAATATCACTGCAATATTTATCGAAACTCCCTATATCAGAAGTTTTTTTCTCAAAACTTATGGCCGCGTCAAGATTATATGCCTTTACCATAACAGATTCAGCGTCCTCAATATATTTGTTCATGGTATTTAAAAGCTTCTTTTTTTCGTTTCCGCACACTTCCATTTCTTTTATCATCTCTGAGCATTTATGATATACTATTCCTACCTCATCGGTTCCGTAATAAATATTCTCAAATTTATTTCCTTTTCCGTTTTCTTCACAGTATTCCGTAAGCTTCACTAATCTTACAAAAATATTTTTCAGTATAATTGTAATAACAATCAGCGAAATACATGTTACTGCTATAATAGGTATATATAAAAAACTGTTAAGTACAATTTCCAGAACACTTGTTCTTCTTGCATATACATAATATTCAATTTCCGCAGTATAATAGTTTTTGTTAAGTGATGTATATCTTTTAAGCTCCTCTGCATTCTGTGCCGTCGCATCATCAAGATTACTGTATAACACAATTCCTTTACTCATTACATATACATTTCCGTCAAATTCAAGGTCTCTGAAATTTTCAGTCAGATTTTTCTGATTAAAGTCTATCTTCAGCAGACAGTCACCTGTATCGATTTTATAATAATTAAGTTTTCTTATAATTGAAAGATAACCATTTTCAGAATCACAGTATACAATCATATCCTTTTTGATATTTATAAAATCATTATACCACTCGGTTTTTTTTACGTCCTCCAGATTGCTTATATTACCTCCGTTCAAAATGCTTTTATTATCGGTGTAAATCGTGAATTTCTTTATGTTATTGTTTTCGGCAATAATAAGAGAATTATTTTCGGTCAGCTTATAATATGCATCATAATAATCCCCTGATGTTGCATAATTGACATTTAGAAAATCATATAAAGTATTATTTGTGTATACAGTTTTAGCAATTGAAACTATATTTTCAATTGATGTATCTATAAACTGTTCAGAGGCAGCTATGGTCGTCTGTTCTGACTGAAGCTTTTCCTCCTCATGATTGGTTGACAGCAATACTATTGCAGAAACAACTGCTACAGCTATCGATATAATAACAGAGACAAATATGATCAAAAATCTTGTATCCGCTCTCATATCCGAAACAAAGCCTGTTTTTTTCCGCTTTCCTGATGCTTTTTTTTCATTTTGTTTATCATTGCTGTTATCTGTTTTCTCAATCTGCTTTTCTTTATCATGATTTTCTGTTTTTTTTCGTTTTATAGCTTTCAATCATATCCCCTCCTTTGCCGTAGTTTATAATTCTTTTTAACGGTCAGGCATATTAAGCTGTATTTTAAGTTCTGTCTTTGTTTTATACATGTTTTCCTCCGCCTCTGCAAGCAGGGCTTCATATGAATAATCACCCTTTGCATAAGCATATCCGTATGAAAGGGCACATTTTACCGAGTCACTTTCAGCACTGAGTATTATCGGAGAATCATTTACTATTTTTTCTATAATACTATCCATTTCTTTAAAAGTACAGTTGCTCATAACCACAAGAAATTCATCTCCGCCCATACGGAAACCCATTCCGCTGTTACCTATAAGTTCATTTATATACTCTGCAGCTTTTTTAATGACATAATCTCCTCTTTCATGTCCGAGTTTGTCATTCATGAGCTTTAAGTTATTTACATCAAAATATATAACGCATATAGAAGAAAGCTTCTGGAATTTACTAAGTACATTATTATAATGCCGCTTGTTGAACATCTGTGTCATTCCGTCATGAGTGGCTTCATAAATTGCGTTTGAAAGGTTTTCTGTTGAATCGTTGATATCACTTATCATTTTCTTTATCGCGTTTCCAAGATAACCTATCTCATTATCTTTTTTAGTCTTGAACATATCCATGATATTCATATCACCGCTCTTTGACACAGAACCGGTAAATTCGAGAGCAGTCTTTGAAAAGTTTTTTATCGGTAAAAAAACATCCTTGTTAATAACAGACATCAAGGCTTTTGTTAAAATAAAACTAATTAATATTATACACAGACTTCCCAGTATAAAAACAGGAAAATACTTATTTACCCGTGAATAATCTGATTCAACGATTATATATCCGCATGTCTTACTGTCAAGTGTATGAATAGGTCTGTATGAAAAAAATCTGTTTCCGATAGCCTCGTTCCACTCTTCTTCACCACAAAGGAGCTTGTCCTTAAATGAAGAGGTATGATCATCATACATTACCTTGGTTCCTATTTTATTCTGATCAGTATCGTATATGTAATATCCTACTGATTCATTATAGCTTATTAATGATATTCTTAATATTGTCTCGCTTTTTCTTACATATTCCTTAAGTCTGTTTTCTGTATTCAGATAATATTCATCTGTTTTTCTGGTAATAAGATAATTCCTTGCATCATCCGCATTTATTTCTATCTCCGAAAAATTTTCTGCTGCCTCTGATATATTTTTTATATTATCTTTTACAATTGAACTTTTAAAAGCATAACATATTCCGAAACTCAGAATTGTAATTACCGACATAAAAGAAAATATCTGAATAAACATTTGCTTTTTAATGGATTTTTTCATCTCACCACCACCATTATGAATAATATTATACAGTTATTGTAGCACATTTTAATCAAAATATCAATACCATAACGAATTTTTATTATTTTTTTGTTACAAAAATACTAACGCTTATTTATTATATTTTACAAAAGCACTTGACAATATATAAAATCATATGATAATATAGTAGTTATAAAGCGATGAAGAGAATAAGTAATACAGTAACTTCAAGTCAAAGAGAGTCTCTGTCTGCTGCGAAGAGATACTGAAGTCTGTACGAATACATCCCGGAGCTGATATTCTGAACATTATTAAGTAGGATTATCCGGTTCACACCCGTTAAAGTGTTTTAAGGCTGACACACGCTGTCAGTAAACTGAGGTGGTACCACGATAAAAAATATCGTCCTCTGATAAGCTTTTTGTCTTATCAGAGGATTTTTTAATTCAGGAGGTTTTTAAAATGACATTATTTGAAGAATTGAAACGACGCGGGCTCATTGCACAGATGACACATGAAAAAGAAATCGAAGATCTGCTAAACAATCAGAAAGTTTCTTTCTATATCGGATTTGACGCTACTGCTGACAGTCTGCATGTAGGACACTTTTTACAGCTTGTTGTCATGAAGCATATGCAGAACGCCGGACACAAGCCCTTTGCACTTCTCGGAACAGCTACAACAATGATAGGTGACCCTACGGGAAAAACAGATATGCGCCCTATGCTCACCGTTGATGAGATAAACCATAATGCTGAATGTTTCAGAAAGCAGATGTCAAAATTTATTGATTTTTCAGAGGGAAAAGCTGAAATAGTTAAAAACGGGGACTGGTTCCTTGACATGAACTATATCGAGTTCTTAAGAAATATCGGAAGACATTTTTCAGTAAACCAGATGCTCACAAAGGAATGCTTTAAAACACGCCTTGAAAAAGGTCTTTCATTCCTTGAATTTAACTACATGCTTATGCAGAGCTACGATTTCCTGTACCTGTACCAGAACAAGGGTGTCAGCATGGAGCTTGGCGGAAACGATCAGTGGAGCAACATGCTTGGCGGTGTTGAGCTTGTAAGACGTGTTGAGGGTAAGGAAGCATACGGAATGACATTTACTCTTCTTACAACAAAAGAAGGCAAAAAAATGGGCAAAACAGAAAAGGGCGCACTCTGGCTCGACCCTCAGAAATGCTCACCATATGACTTCTTCCAGTACTGGAGAAACGTAAGCGATGATGACGTTATTAACTGTCTGAAGCTTCTTACATTCATTCCTATTGAACAGATTGAGGAAATGGAACGCACAATGCACGGCTCAGATCTTAACAAGGCAAAAGAAATTCTCGCCTTTGAAGTTACAAATATGATACACGGTGAAGAAGAAGCAACAAAATGCATAAATGCCGCAAAGGAGATATTTGCAGGAGGCGGAAAGAGCGATGATATGCCTTCTACAGAGCTTTCTGCCGATGAGCTGACTGACGGCGGTATAGGCATTCTGACTCTTATGGTTAAAACAGGCCTTGCCTCTTCAAACGGTGATGCAAGGAGAACGGTTACTCAGGGAGGCATTTCGGTAAACGATGTAAAAATTACTGATCCTTCCGAGATAATAAAAATAACCGGGGATGTTGTTCTGAAAAAGGGAAAGAAAACTTTTCATAAAGTTTCACTAAAATAACTTCAATACAATTAAAAGACTTTCAATATGGAGGTCTTTTAATTTTTTACTTAATAAAGTCAAAATGTTTCTATATAATAATATAAAGCCCTCTATTACTCAGAAAGAAGTGCATTAATTGAAAAAACTATTTAAATATTTTAAAGGATATAGAAAATATCTTTTTCTCGGTCCGTTCCTTAAAATGCTCGAAGCAATATTTGAGCTCACCGTTCCTGTTGTAACGGCAAAAATCATTGACACAGGTATATATAACAATGACAAGGAATATGTAGTGAAAATGAGCCTTGTAATAATCCTTCTCGGAATAACCGGTCTTGTATTTGCACTTACCTGCCAGTATTTTGCTGCAAAATGTGCTTTTGGTTTTGGTACATCTCTCCGAAAGGACCTCTATAAACATATAAACTCTCTTTCTCATTCAGAAATTGACAGGCTCGGTACGTCAACTCTTGTAACACGCCTTACAAACGATACAAATGCCGTACAGACGGGAATCAATATGTTCATAAGACTTGCAACACGATCGCCATTTCTGATAATCGGTTCAACAATTGCCGCTGTATCACTTGACCTGAAACTTTCTATAATATTCCTTATTACTGCTCCCCTGATGTCATTCATTATATATAAAATAATGAGTAAATCAATTCCTATGTACAAAAGCAACCAGAAAAGACTTGACAGAATATCTCTTCTTACAAACGAAAATCTCGAAGGCGTACGTGTCATAAGGTCATTTTCAAGACAGTCAGAGGAAATATCCGAATTTGACAAAGCAAGCGAAGAATTATGCAGGCATGCCATAATAGTCGGCAAAATATCAGCAATACTTAATCCTGTAACCTTCATGATAATGAATCTTGCCATTGTATGTATAATCCGGTTCGGTGGAATACGTGTAAATGCAGGTAGTCTTACTCAGGGTGAACTGACTGCATTTGTAAATTATCTTACTCAGATTTCATTGTCTCTTATTGCTCTTGCATATCTGATTATTTTTTTTAACAAGGCTGTTGCAGGCGCAGGCAGAATAACCGCTTTATTTGACGTACATTCAACAATTGCTGACGGAACACAGGAGATACAATATGCAGATAACTCCCCTGTTCTGGAATTTAAAAATGTATGCTTCCGATACAATGACGCTTCGGACGATGCTGTTTCGGATATTTCCTTTACCCTTAACAGAGGTGAAACTCTTGGTATTATAGGCGGAACAGGAAGCGGAAAATCAACAATTGCCGGACTTATTCCAAGATTTTATGATGTTACTGCCGGTCAGATAAACATATACGGCAAAAACATAAAGGACTACAGGCTAAGCCAGGTAAGACGATTTATAGCATCCGTACCGCAAAAAGCATCCGTACTTTCAGGAACAGTAGCTGAAAATATACGTATGGGAAATATAAACGCAACAGATAAGGATATCATTTCAGCTTTAAAAACCGCGCAGGCATATGAGTTTGTTGAAAAGCTTCCCGAAAATATAAACGCACCTGTTCTTCAGGGAGGAAAAAACTTTTCAGGCGGCCAGAAGCAGCGTCTTACAATTGCAAGAGCAATTGCCGCCAAACCTTCAATACTCATACTCGATGACAGCACAAGTGCCCTCGATATGACAACCGATTACAATCTGAGAAAAGCTCTTTCTGAAAACATGAGCGATACAATCGTCATAATGATATCCCAGCGAGCCACATCATTAAAAAACGCTGATAAAATCCTTGTGCTTGATGACGGCAAATGTGCCGGATTCGGAACACATCAGTCTCTTTCTGAAGACTGTCCTGTCTATGCAGAAATACTGGAAATTCAAAAGGCTGGTGAATAGTATGAAAAAAAATTTAAAAAGAATATTTTACTATGCGTCACGTTATCCGAAAAATCTGATACTTTCCATAATATTTGCACTGACTGGTGTTGCCGGTTCACTTGTCGTACCGATACTGACAGGATATTCAATAGATTTTATCATAGGAAAAAACAAAGTAGACTTCGGTGGTGTTATTAAAACACTTACTGTTCTTTCATTTGCTGTTGTATCAAGCAGTATATCACAGTGGATAATGACAAGAAACACAAACGTCCTTTCATACAAAACAGCACGCGATATACGCTCTGATTTTTTCAGGAAGCTTAACACTGTACCGATAAGCTTTATCGACAAAAATTCCAAGGGTGATTTTGTAAGCCGTGCAACAAATGATATTGAAATTATATCTGACGCACTTACCCAGACATTTACACAGTTTTTTACCGGTATAGTAACTATTCTGGGAACTCTTGTATTTATGATAGTTATTGATATAAAAATATCCCTTATTGTTATTGTCCTGACCCCTCTCTCACTTATTGCTGCCTCAAAAATAGCAAAGCTGTGTCGTAAATCATTTTCAGAGCAGTCGGAAATAAGGGGCGAACTGTCAGGACTTACTGATGAAATGATCAAAAATCAGTCCCTTGTAAAGGCATTTTCATATGAAAGTATTGCTGAAGAAAAATTTGACGGTCTGAATATAAGCTTTGGCGAGACAGGACTTAAAGCAACGTTCTTTTCATCTCTTACAAATCCGACAACGAGATTTATAAACGGTCTCATATCTGCATTTGTAGGACTTGCCGGTTCAATTCGTGTAATAAACGGTGGAATATCAGTAGGAACACTTATAAGCTTTCTTTCATTTGCAAATCAGTACACAAAGCCCTTTAATGAAATTACAGGAGTTATTTCTGAACTCCAGAATGCCATTGCATCAGCCAAACGTGTATTTAAAGTAATTGACGCACAGGACGAATCAGATGACAGCAGCCTGCCATTTCTTTGCAACCCTGACGGTTCAGTAAGGTTTGAAAATGTTTTTTTCTCGTATACTCCTGATAAGCCGCTGCTGCAGAATATAAGCATCGATATAAAACCAGGACAGAGAATAGCCATAGTCGGGCCAACCGGCTGCGGAAAGACGACACTCATAAATCTCCTTATGCGTTTTTATGATACAACCGGTGGAAATATATTCATTTCAGGTAATGACATCCGGAGTATTAACCGCAGCAGTCTCAGAAGCTCATTCGGAATGGTTCTTCAGGACACATGGCTTTTTAACGGAACAATAGCCGAAAACATATCATACGGAAAACCTGATGCTTCTCTTGATGAAATAATAAGCTCTGCAAAGGCAGCTCATGCCCATAGCTTTATCAGGCGTCTTTCTGACGGTTACAATACAATGATAGGCGAAAACGGAGGAAACCTTTCACAGGGTCAGAAGCAGCTTCTGACTATTGCCCGTATAATGCTTACAAATCCACCTATGCTTATTCTTGATGAAGCCACAAGCAGCATAGATATACGCACGGAAGTAAAAATACAGCAGGCATTTGAAAAGCTTATGAATAATAAAACAAGCTTTATTATAGCTCACCGTCTTTCAACCGTAAGAAATACCGATCTTATACTTGTAATGAACAACGGAGATATTATTGAACACGGAAATCACCATGAGCTTATAGAAAAACGCGGATTTTACTACAACCTGTACAAATCCGCTTCATCGCTCTGATTTTTTAGGCAAAGGCGCTATTTCAGCTGCTTTTGCCTTTTTAATTTCAGGGTATTGCTGTTGTAATTGCTTCCGTTATTATATAAATCCTCTGTATATGAGTTTATCTGCAGGTATTTTTCGGGGATCGAAGCATGCTCATATTTCTTTTTACTAATAAGAACATCATTTAAAACAAACCCTATTATATTGCTGTCAACAAGCTTAAAGCTGTCTATTGCGGTATCAACATCACTGTATGTACTTGCGCCGCATCTCACAACCATTATTATACCGTCTGTAATTTTTGAAAACGGTATTGCATCCGGAGTTACATTTACTGCAGGCGAATCAACAATAATATAATCAAACTGCTCAGATAATCTGTTCATCAGCCGTGACATTTCTTCACTTGCTGCCATATCCAACGAATCAGAATGGACTGTCCCTGATGTTATTATAAACAGATTCTGATTGCCTTTGTACTTTATTATAGTATTACTTATTTCTGCACTCCCAAGAACCAAATTACTAAGTCCCGAACTGTTACGGACTCTGAAATATGTATGAAGCTCTCCGTCTCTCATATCACCGTCTATAATCAGCACACGTTCTCCTGATTCCGCTATTGCAACAGCAAGATTTACAGCTGTTACGGTTTTACCCTCCTGAACAGACGGACTCGCTATAACTATCCTTCGGCATGTGCTTCCGTTTGATGTATATCTGAGATTTGTCCTCAGCATTTTATATGCTTCCTTAACATAAAAAGCCATATTGATTTTAAGTATAAAACCATTTTTATCCGATGTTTTTCCTTTTTTATTTCTGACAGCTGTAAATGACGGAATCTGAGCTAATACAGGTATTTCATATCTGTTTTCTATATCCTTTTTATCACTTATCTTCCTATTCATTATTTCTAAAGCCAATGAAATAAAAAAACTGAAAACAAACCCCGCAGCTATTCCTGCAAGAGTGTTTCTCATAAGATTTGGCGAACAAGGATTTAATGGTACTTTGGCAGGATCACACAATACAACTCTTCCTGATTTTGTAACATCCGTTACCATTTCAGGTGCAAATTCTTCAATCGCATTCTGTATATTCATAATAGTATCAACATCTGTTCCCGATACTGTAACATTAAAAATGGATGTGTCAGCTTCTGCCGAGACTGTTATCATCTTCTTAAGCTCAGATGTCGATAATTCAACTTCTGAGCATACCAGTACATTGTCATAGAATTTTTCTGTCCTGAACAGTTGTATGTATGTATTAACCAGCTTCTGCAGATACATAAGCTCCGATGAATTTGTTCCGAGTGAATGGCTCGTACTGTCAGCGGCATAATACTTTGCATTGACTGAATATACAGGTGTAATCATAAAAATAGTTATCAATGAAACAACAATACCTGATATAATTGAAAATCCCATAATAATAATCCATCTTTTTAATATCATGTCCATTATATCTTTTATAGTGAATCCCTCTTGATTTGTTAAATCTTCTCTCATATTTTATTTCCTTTCATTGTGTAATATGGGATTTTATTACTTATTGACATTAATAATTATAAATCATTATTCAGGTAAAATCAACTGTTATTTATAATTTTTTATCTTTAGCCTGTCGTATTCAGCCGTTTTTTCTGATTTATGAAAAAAAAGCGCAGACTTAAGTATATTTAAGTCTGCGCTTTTTATAAAAAGATTTATTTAGTTTTTAATTAACCGATGAAGATACGTTCTGATGATCCATTTGTGCGAATCCTTCGCTTTTTTCATTCTTTACAATCTTCACCTTATTGTACATTTCCATACCTGTTCCGGCCGGTACAAGCTTACCGATAATAACATTTTCCTTAAGTCCGAGCAGATAATCGCTCTTTCCTCTGATTGCTGCATCAGTAAGTGCTTTTGTTGTTTCCTGGAACGATGCGGCTGAAAGGAAGCTGTCTGAGCTTGATGATGCTTTTGTTATACCCTGGAGTACAGGAACTGTAGTAACAATTGTAAGTCCAAGCTCGCCATTATCCATTCTTTCCTGAAGCTCTGCGTTAATAGCATCGATTTCCTTCTTGTCAACAAGAGAACCAGGCAGTAAATAACTGCTTCCGCTATCCTCAACTTTGATTTTTCTGAGCATCTGTCTTACGATAACCTCGATATGCTTATCGTTGATATCAACACCCTGCAAACGGTAAACCTTTTGTACTTCACTGATGATGTAGTTCTGTACATGTTCGGTTCCCTGTACAGCAAGTATGTCAGCAGGATAACAGTTGCCCTCTGTAATCTTTGTGCCTTTTTCAATATAAACGTCTTCACGTACTCTGAGCTTCAGGTTCCAAGGAATCATATATGATTCTTCTTCTCCTGTATCTTCGTTAATGATTATTACGTTTTTGGTAGTCTTTACTTCTTCGATCTTTACGCGTCCGTCAATTCTTGATATGATAGCTGCATTTTTAGGACGACGGCTTTCGAAAAGCTCTTCAACTCGAGGAAGACCCTGTGTAATATCCTCCGCTGAAGCGATACCGCCCGTATGGAATGTTCTCATTGTAAGCTGTGTACCAGGTTCACCGATAGACTGGGCAGCTATAATACCTACTGCTTCACCGACAGCAACAAGATTGCCGTTAGCAAGGTTTGCACCATAACATTTAGCACATACGCCCTGTTTTGATTTACAATGAAGAACAGAACGGATCTTGATTCTGCTTATTCCCATAGCTATGATCTTCTTTGCATCTGCTTCAGTCATAAGCTTTGATTTTGAAACAACGACTTCTCCTGTTTCAGGATCACAGAGATTATCAACAAGGTAGCGTCCCATAAGACGTTCTGACAATGGTTCTATCATTTCATTGCCGTTCTTGATCTCGTATATCTCTATACCATCTTCAGTTCCACAGTCATTTTCTCTTATAATAACATCCTGCGATACATCAACAAGACGTCTTGTAAGGTAACCTGAGTCAGCCGTTCTGAGGGCTGTATCAGCAAGTCCTTTACGTGCACCTCGTGATGAAATGAAGTATTCAAGAATGTTAAGACCTTCACGGTAGTTAGCTCTGATAGGAATTTCGATTGTTGTACCTGATGTATTGGCAATAAGTCCACGCATGCCTGCAAGCTGTCTTATCTGGTTTATACTACCACGGGCACCTGAGTCAGCCATCATGAAGATAGGGTTATATCTGTCAAGGTTACTTTTCAGTGCGACAGTTACATCATCTGTTGCCTTGTTCCATATTTCAATAACCTTTTTGGATTTTTCATTTGCTGAAATATATCCGTAGTCAAACTGCTCTGTAATTGTATCTATCTTACCCTGTGCTGCATTAAGAATATCCTGCTTCTGTGGCGGAATTACCGCATCACATACAGCAACTGTTATTGCAGCCTTTGTTGAATACTTAAATCCAAGTGATTTAATCTTATCAAGAACCTCTGATGTTGTGGTTGTTCCATGAATTCTTATGCAGCGTTCAATAATATCCGAAAGCTGTTTTCTTCCTACAAGGAATGATATTTCAAGGTCAAACTGTTTTTCAGAATCGGTTCTGTCAATATAGCCAAGGTTCTGAGGAATATTTTCATTGAATATAAGTCTTCCGACTGTACAGTCAATAATCTTTGAAACCTTTCTTCCGCCGATATCCTTTGTAACCTTTACTCTTACGGCTGCATGAAGTGAAACAGCATGCTCGTTATATGCCATAAGTGCTTCGTTTACGTCTCTGAATACCTTGCCTTCTCCTACTTCGCCTTCCTTGAGCATTGTAAGATAATATGAACCAAGTACCATATCCTGTGTAGGTACGGCAACAGGTCTTCCGTCTGAAGGCTTAAGAAGGTTATTTGCTGCAAGCATAAGGAATCTTGCTTCTGCCTGTGCTTCTGCTGAAAGCGGAAGATGTACAGCCATCTGGTCTCCGTCAAAGTCAGCGTTGTATGCTGTACAAACAAGAGGATGAAGCTTTAATGCACGGCCTTCAACAAGAATAGGCTCAAACGCCTGGATTCCGAGTCTGTGAAGTGTAGGAGCACGGTTAAGAAGAACGGGGTGATCCTTAATAACATTTTCAAGGGCATCCCATACTTCTGTTTTAGCTCTGTCCACAAGCTTTCTTGCACTCTTTATATTTGCTATTACTTTTGTATCAACAAGTCTTTTAAGTACAAAAGGCTTGAAAAGCTCAAGTGCCATCTCCTTAGGAAGTCCGCACTGATACATTTTAAGCTCAGGTCCTACTACGATAACCGAACGTCCTGAATAGTCAACACGTTTACCGAGAAGGTTCTGTCTGAATCGTCCCTGTTTACCCTTGAGCATGTCGGAAAGTGACTTGAGTGCTCTGTTATTAGGTCCGGTAACAGGTCTTCCGTGCCTGCCGTTATCTATAAGTGCATCAACAGCTTCCTGAAGCATACGCTTTTCATTTCTGATAATAATATCAGGCGCTTCAAGTGTAAGCATTCTCTTAAGTCTGTTGTTTCTGTTTATAACTCTTCTGTAAAGGTCATTAAGGTCTGAGGTTGCATATCTTCCTCCGTCGAGCATTACCATTGGTCTTAACTCAGGCGGTATAACAGGAACCACATCCATTACCATCCACTGTGGCTTGTTTCCTGAAAGTCTGAATGCTTCTATTATCTCAAGACGTTTGAGAAGCTTTATCTTCTTCTGTCCTGAAGGCAGATCCTTCAGTTCCTCTTTTAATTCATTTGCAAGCCATACAAGACTGTTTACCCAGTTATCCTTGTTGGCTATTTCATCATATTCACCGTTTACGTTCGCTTCAGCAATATTTTTATTAAAAAGCTCTTCAATGTACTGAGAACCTGTCTTTACAGCTATGCGTTCTTTTTTCCTGTATTCTTCCTGTTCTCTGTTAAAACGCATGATTTTCTGTAAAAATACTGATCTTTTAACAACCTGGCCAACCTCATATTCAGAATTCTGACCGTTATCGGTTATTACATATATTCTCTTTGCGAGGTAATCCATAATCTCTCTTTCAGAAAGTCCTGTTACCTTTGCAAATTCTTCAAGATGCTGAGTAATATATTCGTCATATCTCTCCGGATCGTATTCCTCGAGAAGCTCTTTTATTGCCTCAGCACCCATTTCGGCATAGAAATCATAACCGTATTTTTCAAGTGCATCAAGATATTCTTTTTCTGAAAGAAGCTGTTTTTTCAGTAATTCTGTTGCATTGCCCGGATCAACAACAATGTATTTTGTAAAGTAAAGTATTTCTTCAAGACGTTTCTGAGAGACTTCAAGCACCTGTCCTATACGTGAAGGTGTACCCTTAAAATACCAGATATGTGACACAGGCGCAGCCAGCTCGATATGTCCCATTCTCTCACGTCTTACCTTAGCACGTGTTACTTCAACTCCGCATCTGTCGCATACCTTGCCTTTAAATCTGATTTTCTTAAATTTACCGCAATGACATTCCCAGTCCTTAGTAGGTCCAAAAATCTTTTCACAGAACAGACCGTCACGTTCAGGTTTCTGTGTTCTGTAATTTATTGTTTCCGGTCTCTCTACTGTGCCATATGACCATGCACGTATCTGTTCCGGTGAAGCAAGACCTATCTTAATGGATTTGAATTCGTTAAACTCCAAAGCATTATCCTCCCATACAAGAGGCAAGATGTAAAAACAGATAAGTCCGTTTTTACTCCTAACTCTTAAACTCTAATAAAATATCGCTATATTAAATCTTCATCAGATGACATACTGTCATAGTTAAAGCTGTCATCCTCAACATCTTCAACATCTTCAAGATTAATATCATCAACGTCGTCATCTGTATCTTCGATCATCATACCAGATTCCTCGGCTTCATCATCGTCATAATATTCCTTCTCTTTTGGCATAACTTCATCATCAGGTGCTGATACAGGAGGCGGTATAATATCATCGTCATCAAATGTCTGCTTCAGATCGATTTCCTTCTGATCTACGTCAAGAACCTTAACATCAAGTCCAAGCGACTGGAGTTCCTTTATAAGAACCTTGAATGCTTCCGGGAAGCTTGGCTTAGGAACATTCTGTCCCTTAACTATTGCTTCATAAGTGTTTACTCTTCCTACTGTATCGTCTGATTTGACTGTCAGTATTTCCTGAAGAGTATACGCAGCACCGTAGGCCTCAAGTGCCCAAACTTCCATCTCACCGAATCTCTGTCCGCCGAACTGCGCTTTACCGCCAAGAGGCTGCTGAGTAACAAGTGAGTAAGGGCCTACTGAACGTGCATGGATCTTATCGTCAACCAGGTGATGGAGCTTAAGATAGTACATATATCCGACAGTTACCTTGTTGTCAAAAGGTTCGCCGGTACGTCCGTCATACAGTGTAAACTTTCCGTCCTCGTTGAAATCAACTCCGTTAAAGAGCATATCCGGATTGTCAACCTGCTTTAAGTGCTTATCTGCTTCTCTGAAGCATGCCCTGATATCCTCTTCATGTGCACCGTCAAATACAGGAGTCATGATCTTCCAGCCAAGAGCCTTTGAAGCTATTCCGAGATGCACTTCAAGAACCTGACCGATATTCATACGCGAAGGAACGCCGAGTGGGTTAAGAACTATATCAAGAGGAGTTCCGTCTGAAAGGAACGGCATATCCTCCTGCGGCAGAATACGTGAAACAACACCCTTGTTTCCGTGACGTCCTGCCATTTTATCTCCGACTGAGATTTTTCTCTTCTGTGCAATATAGCAGCGGACAAGCATATTTACTCCAGGGCTCAGCTCATCACAGTTGTCTCTTGTAAATATTTTTACATCGACAATTACACCGGCTTCACCGTGAGGAACCTTAAGTGAATTGTCTCTTACTTCACGTGCCTTTTCACCGAATATTGCTCTTAACAGACGTTCTTCTGCTGTGAGCTCAGTTTCACCCTTAGGTGTTACCTTGCCGACAAGTATATCACCTGCATGAACTTCGGCACCTATACGGATTATTCCGTTTTCATCAAGATCCTTGAGTGCATCATCTCCGACGTTCGGAATATCTCTGGTTATTTCTTCAGGTCCGAGCTTAGTGTCTCTGGCTTCTATTTCGTATTCTTCTATATGGATTGATGTGTATACATCTTCGCGTACTACTCTTTCGTTAAGAAGTACAGCATCCTCGTAGTTATAACCTTCCCATGTCATAAAGCCTATAAGTGCATTTTTACCGAGTGAAATTTCGCCGTCACATGTTGCAGGTCCGTCTGCAAGCACCTGACCCTTTGTAACCTTTTCACCAACACTTACTATAGGGCGCTGATTTATACATGTACCCTGGTTTGAACGCTTGAATTTTATTAATTTATACTTATGCTCAACAGAATCTTCATCCTTAACGACAACCTCATCAGCACAGACAGATGAAATTTCACCGTCATACTCTGAGACAACACACACACCTGAGTCAACAGCTGCTTTATATTCCATACCTGTTCCTACTATAGGGCTTTCTGTTTTAAGAAGCGGAACAGCCTGTCTCTGCATGTTTGAACCCATGAGTGCACGGTTTGCGTCATCATTTTCAAGGAACGGAATCATTGCTGTAGCAACGGATACAACCATTTTAGGTGAAACATCCATGTAATCAACAATTTCTCTGTCACATTCGAGAATCTTGTCTCTGTAACGTGCATTTACCTTTGCTCTTGCAAACTTGCCTTCTTCAGTAAGAGGTTCATTGGCCTGAGCAACAACATAGTTGTCCTCAACATCGGCAGTCATATATACGACTTCATTTGTTACCACGCCTGTTTCCTTGTCAACCTTACGGTAAGGCGCTTCAATAAAGCCGTATTCATTTATTCTCGCAAATGTAGCAAGGTAAGATATAAGTCCGATATTAGGACCTTCAGGGGTTTCAATAGGACACATTCTGCCGTAATGGCTGTAATGTACGTCACGTACTTCGAATCCGGCTCTGTCTCGTGACAGACCGCCAGGACCGAGGGCTGAAAGACGTCTTTTATGTGTAAGCTCTGCAAGAGGATTTGTCTGATCCATGAACTGTGAAAGAGGTGAAGAACCGAAAAATTCTTTTATTGCGGCTGTGATAGGACGGATATTTACAAGTGACTGAGGAGTAATAATATCCATATCCTGCGCCTGGAGATTCATTCTTTCACGGATAACTCTTTCCATTCTGGCAAAACCGATTCTGAACTGGTTCTGAAGGAGCTCACCTACCGAACGGATTCTTCTGTTTCCGAGATGGTCAATATCGTCGACATTTCCTATTCCTGAACAAAGGTTAAGGAAATAGCTTATTGTTGCATAAATATCATCAAGAATAATATGCTTCGGAACAAGCTCCTCTGCTCTCTTCTTTACATTTTCTTCGATTTCTTCAT
Organism: Bacillota bacterium; assembly: GCA_023458875.1. Taxonomy (GTDB): domain Bacteria; phylum Bacillota; class Clostridia; order Oscillospirales; family Ruminococcaceae; genus HUN007. The sequence goes on from JAEWXO010000101.1 coordinate 48,846, forward strand.
CGTCAGCTGATGTTTCAAGAATATCCTTGAGAACCTTGAAGCTTACCTTTTCGTTTATTCCGTACTTTGAAACATCAAAGTTTACATATTTTGTTATATCGACCATACCATTGCTTATGATCTTTACTTCTTTTTCAACAAGCTTTGTTTTCTTTTCTCCTGTAGGTGTTGTGTAATCTTCCTTTACCTCAACAATTATAAAAGCTTCTGAAACACCAGCCTGTTCTATTTCAAGAGCCTTTTCATAATTTATTAACTCACCCTCATCAGCCATAAATTCACCTGTAAGTGAATTAACTATAGGTTTTGAAAGAACATGGCCGGCAAGTCTTGAAGCAATACCCAGTTTTTTATTGTATTTGTATCGTCCGAATCTGCAAAGGTCATATCTCTTTGCGTCAAAGAACAGATTATTTATATGTGAAAGTGCACTTTCAACTGTCGGAGGTTCACCCGGACGAAGCTTTTTATAGACATCTATAAGAGCATCCGAGTTATTTTTTGTTCCGTCCTTCTGAAGAATTGTCTGATTGAGTCTCTCATCAAATCCGAACATATCCTCAATCTCTTCATCAGTTCCGACGCCGAGAGCTCTTATGAATGTTGTAAGAGGAATTTTTCTGTTCTTATCAATTCTGACATATACAACATCATTGGAGTCCATTTCGTATTCAAGCCATGCGCCACGGTTCGGGATTACTGTTGATTTATAAAGGTTTTTACCCGTCTTATCCTTTTCAAAAGCATAATAAACACCAGGTGATCTGACAAGCTGTGAAACTATAACACGCTCCGCACCGTTGATTACAAAGGTACCGCTGTCTGTCATAAGCGGAAAATCGCCCATGAATATTTCACTTTCTTTAACGTCACCGGTTTCTTTATTCCAAAGAGTAGCAATAACTCTTAACGGTGCTGCGTAAGTAACGTCACGCTCTTTACATTCAGCAATCGAGTACTTTGGAGTGTCATCAATTTTATATCCGGTAAAATTCAAAACTAAATTTCCATTGTAGTCAGTTATCGCTGCTACATCCTGAAAAACCTCTTTGAGTCCCTCCTCTTTAAACCATTTGTAAGAATTTTTCTGCACCTCAATAAGATTCGGCATTTCTAAAGCTTCGTTGATTTTACCGAAGCTCATTCTGACATTTTTTCCGAGCTGCTTAGGCTTGACATTCACCATAGGTGTCTGGTCCTCCTTTTTGTTAATAGCCTGCTTGTTTTAATGATTAATATTGTCTGAAATAACCTTCATTAAACCGTCAGGTAATAAATCTGAAAAAACTATTGATATTTTACTACATCTGTGATATACTATCTATAACCTGGTTATATAAATAGCCATTTTGATACATTATATAATTATACTATAGTTATATTAATCTGTCAATGCCCATAATAAAAATTGTTATTTCATCCGTATTTTCATTCTGAATATACGGATGTTTTTGTTTACTTATCATAAAATATTTTTATTTCAAATACCTTTATTTTAAATAAGAGTTTATTTTTTTAACTCTGAATAATTCTGGTTTAATTTGTTCTTTTTTAATTTTTTGCACTTCTATCTATTGCTTGTTTTTCCATATTATGATATAATAATTGTATAAAACAAGATTTAAAATAAGAAAGGACAATTAAAATGTTTGCAAAGATCAATACACTTGGATTATTCGGCCTTAATGCATTTGCTGTCGAAGTCGAAATTGACATCAGTATAGGTGCCCCTGCATTTGAGATAGTAGGACTGCCTGACCTGGTGGTAAAAGAAAGCCGTGAAAGAATAAAATCAGCCATGAGGGCAGGAGGAATAAAATTTCCAAACGCCAGAGTCACGGTAAATCTCGCCCCGGCTGACACAAAAAAAAGCGGTTCTGTACATGACCTTGCGATTTTCATAGCGGTTTTAAAGGGAATGAATTATATAACCGCTGAGCTTGATGAGTGCTGTTTTATAGGGGAGGTATCACTAAACGGGGATATCCGTCCAATAAACGGCGTGCTGCCGATGATTCTTGTAGCACGGAAAAACAATATCCGCCATGTATTTGTTCCGTCAGAAAATGCTTTTGAGGCTTCGGTAGTTGACGGAATACATGTTTATGGTGTAAAATCTATTATAGATGTTATTAAACATTTTACAACAGACGAAAAACTTGTACCGCAGAAAAAATATACTGCTCCTCCTGCCGGATACATAAACATGCTTGACTTCAGCGACATCAAAGGGCAGGGTTCAGCAAAGCTTGCTCTTGAAATAGCCGCTGCAGGCGGACACAACGCCCTTCTTATCGGCAGCCCCGGAAGCGGAAAAAGCATGCTTTCAAAACGTATTTCCTCAATACTCCCGCTTATGACATTTGAAGAATCGATTGAAACCACAAATATTCATTCCATTTCCGGACTTCTTCAGAAGGATACTCCTCTTGTCACACAGCGTCCGTTCCGCTCCCCTCATCATACAATCTCATCTGCGGGCCTTGCAGGAGGCGGAACAATTCCTCATCCCGGTGAGATTTCACTGGCACATAACGGGCTTCTTTTTCTGGACGAGCTCGCCGAATTTGACAGAAGGACGCTTGAGATATTAAGGCAGCCCCTTGAAGATCAGAAGGTAACTATTTCCCGCTCTGCCGGAACGATTACCTATCCTTCTTCAATAATGCTTATTGCTGCTATGAATCCCTGTCCATGCGGATTTTTCGGACATCCGAAAAAGAAATGCATCTGTTCACAGAAGCAGGTGGCAAATTACCTTTCAAGAATTTCCGGACCGCTTCTTGACAGACTCGACCTTCACATCGAAGTTGCACCCGTGGAATTTGAACACCTTTCGTCAACTCAAAAAGAGGAAAGCTCTGCAGAAATACGCAAGCGCGTGCAGGCCGCACGTGAAATACAGCTTCAGAGATTTGAAGGCACAGGAATAACATGCAATGCACGTATAACATCATCAACCCTTCATAAATTCTGTCCGCTCGATGACGATGCAGTGGTCCTGCTGGGAAAAGTATTTGACAAAATGGGACTTTCGGCACGCGCCTATGACAGAATATTAAAAGTATCAAGGACTATTGCCGACCTTGACGGCAAAGATGTAATAAGCAGACAGCACATATCACAGGCCGTCCAGTACCGTTCTCTTGACAGAAAATACTGGAATCAAGGCGGATGAAAACAATATTAAAGGAATGTGAATTTCAGAAATGGTAAAACTAATCGCAAGCGATATGGACGGAACATTGCTGGATCCGGCAAAAAAAATTCCTCCTGACTTTGTAAGTGTACTTAAAAACCTTAAAAAGCGAAACATTAAATTTGTTGTGGCAAGCGGACGTTCATACAGTGCTCTTGAAGTCCTTTTTAAAAATATAGGCAATGACATAATCTATATATGTGATAATGGTGCATTTGTTGTAAATGATAATAAAATTTCAAACATAAGCGTTATCCCCCATAAAAAAATAGCTGAAATAATAAATGTACTGAGCAGGCTTAATGGTGTATTCCCTGTTCTGTGCGGAAAAAACGGAATATACATACCGTCAGATTATGACGATGAATTCATAAAGGAATTTGACTCATACTATGTTTCTCCGATACTTTGTGATGATATGTACGCGGTTAAGGACGATATTTTCAAAATTGCCGTATATGACAGACTGAATCCTCAGAAAAATTCATTTCCTGAATTAAATAAAATATTCAGCAAAAAACTTTCAATTCAAATTTCAGGCAATGTGTGGATGGATATTATGAATAAAGGCGTAAACAAAGGTGCTGCACTCGCTGAAATAAAAAAGAAATTCGGAATTACAACTGACCAGACAATGGCGTTCGGGGATTTTTACAACGACATCTCTCTCCTTAGCGAAGCAAAATACAGCTATGTCATGGCTAATGCCAACGATGATATGAAACAGTACGGAAATTTCACAGCTGAAGGCAACAGCGAATACGGTGTTACAAAGGCTATTTCAGCATATCTTGCAAAGCATCCTGTAAATCCCGTAAATCCCGTAATATAATCTGAAGAAAGGGGTACGTTTAAAATGAAAAATATTCTTAACACCGTAGCCACATATTTTAAAAAGCTTGACAAATTACTTCTGCTTGCGGTGTGTCTCTGTACTGCACTTGGAATCATCCTTCTTTTCTCTCTTTACCAGAACAAGACTATAGACGCCAGCTACTACAAAACACAGATTATCTCGATGAGCATAGGAATCTGTGCATGTCTTATCATAGCAGGCCTCGATTACTACAAGCTCGCAAAGCTATGGTTTCTCTACGCAACAGTCGCTCTTGTCCTTGTCGCACTGACATTTACATCTCTTGGTATAGGCGTAGAGGGTGCAGATGACGTTGCATGGCTCAGACTGGGTCCTGTATCGTTTCAACCTTCTGAAGTACTTAAAATAGCCTTTCTTCTTTCATTTTCATTTCACCTTTATAAAGTAAAGGATGATATGAACAGCCTTTTAAATATTCTTCTGATATGCCTTCACGGTGCAGTCCCTATAGTTCTTGTAATGAAGCAGGGCGACCACGGAACAGCGCTTGTCTTTATAATGATGTTTCTTGTGCTTGTGTATTCGGCAGGCATTTCCATAGGTTACATCCTTCTTGCAATAATAGCTATCCCTCCTGCCGCATTTGCCGCATGGAAATTCCTTCTGGGATCCGTACAGAAGGAGCGAATAATGATTTTATTTAATCCGGGAAGTGACCCTGAAGGGCTTGAATGGCAGCAGGATTTAGGTCTTTCGTCACTTGCATCAGGAAAACTGTTCGGAAACGGGCTTATGTCACCTCAGAAAAACAATGTTCCTGAAATCCATAACGACTTTATATTTGCTTATGTCGGTCACACTATCGGATTTGTCGGATGCCTTGCACTTATAGCAGTTATGCTCTATATATGCATTAAAATTATTGCCAACAGCAGAAATACACGCGAAGAGCTGGGAAAGAACATCTGCATGGGCGCATTTGCCATGCTTTTCACACACTATACAATGAATATAGGAATGGTTTTAAAGGTAATGCCTGTAATCGGTATTCCCCTTCCGTTTGTAAGTGCCGGAGGAACAGCTCTTGTAAGTATGTATATCATTATAGGACTTGTCCTGAGCACACGTGAGCATAACGAAAAGATTTACAGAATGTTTGCCTGATATATTACCATTTCAGCTTAGAAAAAGATGTTTTCCTGGCAAAAATTGCATTCAGTCAAAGCTTCAAGGTACTCTAAAAGTCCTGTTGGCTCATGCCGTGTCGAAATTATTTGTTTACAAAATAACACTTGATTTTTATACGATAAAATGTCATAATTGAATATTATTTATTGAAATGAGGTTTAATATATGTCGCATCAGCTTTGTATAGTTTTAGATTTCGGCGGTCAGTATAATCAATTGATTGCAAGACGTGTCCGTGAATGCGGTGTTTACTGTGAAGTTCTGAGCTACAAAACACCAATTGAAAAAATCAAAGCACTTTCACCTGTAGGAATTATATTTACCGGAGGTCCTAACAGCGTATACGCTGAGGGTTCACCACGAGTAGACAAGGCAATATTTGATCTTGGCATACCGATACTCGGAATATGCTACGGATGCCAGCTCATGGCATACACACTCGACGGTAAGGTTACACCGGCGTCAACAAGTGAATACGGAAAAACACAGACCTTCTATAATACAGACAGTATTCTTTTTGACGGACTTTCTGCAGAAGGCATATCATGGATGAGTCATACCGATATGGTTTCTGCTATGCCGGAGGGATTTGAGTCAGTCGCACACTCAGACTCATGCCCTGTAGCTGCAATGCAGAACAATGAAAAAAAATTATACGGAATACAGTTCCATCCGGAAGTAAACCACACAGCAGACGGAGTCAGAATGCTTCACAACTTCCTCTACAAGGCATGCGGATGCACCGGAGACTGGACAATGGGTGACTATGCTAAAACCGCTATAAATGACATTCGTGCAAAGGTCGGCGACGGCAAGGTTCTTCTTGCGCTTTCAGGCGGTGTTGACAGCTCAGTTGCTGCAGCACTTCTCGCAAAGGCAATCGGCAATCAGCTCACATGTATTTTCGTAGATCATGGATTTATGAGAAAAAATGAAGGTGACGAAGTAGAAGCCGCTTTTGCAGACTGGGATATAAACTTTATACGAGTAAATGCCAAAGAACAGTTCATGTCAAGAATGAACGGAGTATCCGACCCTGAAACAAAGCGTAAGATTATCGGTGAGGAATTTATCCGTGTATTTGAACAGGAAGCAAAGAAAATAGGCAAAGTTGATTATCTTGTTCAGGGCACCATTTATCCTGACGTAATAGAAAGCGGCACAGGCGATGCTGCCGTAATAAAATCTCACCACAATGTAGGCGGCCTTCCTGACTATGTTGATTTCAAAGAGATAATAGAACCGCTCCGTCTTCTGTTCAAGGACGAAGTAAGAGCACTCGGAGTTGAGCTCGGTCTTTCAGAGGTTCTTGTATGGAGACAGCCATTCCCCGGTCCGGGACTTGCCATAAGAATAATCGGTGAAATAACTGACGAAAAGCTCCTTATTCTCCAGGATGCTGACTATATTTTCAGAGAAGAAATTGCAAAAGCCGGTCTTGACCGTAACATACATCAATACTTTGCAGTTCTTACAAATATGCGTTCTGTAGGCGTTATGGGTGACGGAAGAACATATGATTATACACTGGCATTAAGAGGCGTTACAACTACTGACTTTATGACTGCTGACTTTGCTAAAATTCCTTATGAGGTTCTTGAAACAGTATCTGCACGAATTGTCAATGAAGTCAAGAATATAAACAGAGTTGTTTACGATGTAACTACAAAGCCACCGGCTACTATTGAGTGGGAATGATACCGAAAAATAAAAAAGTCACGTAATTGCGTGGTTTGAGAGGATTTCAAAGCCACATTGATACTATTTTGATACTAAAAAAATATCTCCGCAGATTACAAAGTTATCTGCGGAGATATTTTTGTTTTTTATTTAAGTTTTGTTTAAGCTGTTAATTGTATCGTTTATCTGTGAAATAAGAATCATCAGAGCTTCGTTTTCATCACTGTATTTTTCTATTCTCTTTAGTTCTTCAAGCACAGCAGCAAGCTGATCCTTAAGTGCTTTGATTGTTCTTGGATTACCTTTTACAACTATATCACGAACCAGTAATCTGCTAATAATATAGTCCTGTTTAGTATGTCCGGAGATTTTTACAAACTTATCAAGCAGATCACTTTCTTCATTTGTCATCCTGAAACTGGTTGTCTTCGTTCTTCAGCGACCTTTTCTGTCCAGATTCTTTTCTGACATCATTCTCTCCTTTCAAAATCCAGTTTGTTTGCCATCTCAATCTGCGTTGATGGAAACATATGTGCGTAATGAAGTGTAATATCTATACTCTCATGACCCATTCTGTCAGCTATTGCAACAGCTGAAAAACCCATTTCTATAAACATTGATACGCGAGAGTGCATTATGTTATCTAAAACATATTCCTATAAAAGATGAAAAACACATATCCCCCTGTAAATTAAAAGCTGCCAAACGGAAGTAAGTTCCATTTGGCAGCTTTTATAGTGGAAAAGGTAAGCACAGTGCAATATATTGCTTATAGGAACGCTAATTAGAAACAGCATATTTTAAGCAATTTGTGAATAAGTGATCCTGTAGTTACACTATAACAAGTTAATCAAATTCGGATTTTACGCTGTTTCAATATAAAATTAAAATAAACAGTCTAATTTTTCCAAATTTATTTTACAATTCTATTGACAATCCTCCATTTATATCCTATAATAATATATAATCATTAAAAAATTAGCAATAAAATATACTTTATTATTACTTGAATAGAGGAAAAAATGAAAAACCGGTTTAAACAGAAAATGAGTAAAATTCTTTTAGCAATATTGGCGGGCACTTTATTACTTTCATCATTACCAGAAATTCCCGCAAATACTGAAGCTTTTCAATACCCATACACAATGTTTGCAGCGTCAAATGAAGAAGGTGCGATTACAGTTAATGCAACAAATTTCTGCATCAACGGTAATGTTTGTACCAACGGAACAATTATGACAAATTTGACTACCTCTCCTATGGTTAACAACCAAATTGACGAACTAATTGAGCATCATCATTATTTTTATACTCTATCAGATGATTCCAGACCGTCTTATGATTTATATCCTGAGAATGAAAATGAGCAAAACTCTAATTCATATGCAGCTGGGTTACTAATTGTTTCTAACATTGACGATTTAGGCGGACCAGAATACTATGTTCCTGGTTATGAATATCCTCTTTCAAATTCTTACTTTGGTGTAGGTGAATAAACATGAAAAACAAGAACAAAAAAATTATAAAGCGTTGCTTTATTGTTATCGCTTCCTTATTGGTGCTGCCGTTTTTGATATTTGGGCTTTTTTTGCTTGCCGTTCCAATCAGTCGTCCAAATGAAGCAGTTCGCAGTTATGTTTTTAGACAAATGCAAATTGGAACTAGTTGGGGTGATGCACTTGAAATCATCAATGATGAGAAATGGGGAATCAGGGAAAAAGATACTGAACACGGATTACGTATTAATGATTCCGCTGGTAACGTCTCTTTTGCAAGTGATGACGAAATAATTACTGCCAATATTCGGATTGTTGGTGTAAAATCCATGTGCGTGGAACTTGGCGAATTTTATGGTCCATTTCATACAGCAGTTTTTGCTTATCTCGCATTCGATGAAAATGATAAACTCATTGAAGTAGCGATACGCAGAGACATAGATGGTCCCTAAGGTAAAAAAGGAAGTAGTTGAGGGGGTATTGAATGAAAAAAACTAATCTTCCCATCCCAGTTATCATAATAATATCAATAGTGTCATTAATAATATTAGTCGTCACAATTATTACGCTTTATTTATGGAAATGGTCAACCCCTCAACCTGACGAGAAACTTGAAATATCACGTACACTAATAGAAAAGGGTGAACTTATTGGGGAACATATTGATATATGTGATGATTATTTTGGAAAGCCCACACTGATTTCTCAATTAAATAATAAAACTAACAAAAAAGTTTTTCCTGCAGGATATACATATGTAAAGGTTCTTGGTATGTCAGATAAAGAATATTATAATATTGTAGTTTTTTACAATGAAGACGAAGTTATTGTCGGTGCAGAGATTGAATTAAGCAAATGTGGTTAAACATCTAATATCCTACTAAATTTAATGACAGTTTGTAATAACAAATTATGAATGACCATTGTCTATCAATCTAGCAATGGTCATTTGCTTTTTTCGTTTGAGGTGCGCCGCAGGCAAAACATTGGTTACCCCTGTATGTTATAATAGATGTCAGTGAAGGAAAAAAGAATTTGTAGTATCAAGTGAACCTGCAGCTGAACCGGATCTGCTCAGCATTTCTTTAATTTCGTCATCTGATGAACCATTGCTAACATATGAATTACCTGTTTCTTTAGAAATAACTGTAGAACCAGT
>JAEWXO010000102.1 GCA_023458875.1 Bacillota bacterium
AATGTAAGTAACGTTACAGACGAAACCGGAACGAAGGTAAGCATCAGCACCGAAAAGACCGGAACAAATGTAAGTAACATTACAGACGAAACCGGAACGAAGGTAAGCATCAGCACCGAAAAAAATGAAACGAATATAAGCACAGGTACAGACAAAACCGAAACAAGGGTAAGTACCAACACCGAAAAGATTGAAACAAAAGTAAGTACCGTTACCGACCAGACCGGCTCAGGCACTGTTACAGAGGTTACAACTACACCGGTAACTGATGTCACAACTATACCTTCGGACACCGCTGTTACTGTTAATACCACTAAATTAAATAATAATAATGAAAATGACGATAAGCCGAATGACAATAATAACCCACCTGTTATTATCATATGCGATAATATTATAATTTTACAGGGAACAAAAATTATAATGATATCTGTAAAGCTTCAGAATTTCAATATTAAATCGTATTTCCAGGAAACTGTTATAGATTTTAATTTTAATGGTTATTTCAGCATATCAGATATCGAATTAAGCTATCAGATAAAAACAGCAAACACAAGATATGAGATAATCGGAAATCAGGTTCATCTTTATAACATAGAAACAACCAGATTATCACCGGACGCTGAATTATTTACGGTTGAAATTGATACTCAGAATGATATACCTGTCGGACAATATAATGTCGGCCTCAATGCTTCTGCCATACGTGCAGTTGATTACATTAATGAAGACGGAGTACCAAAAGCAATATACAGTGAAATACCAACAGTTAAAGGCGGAGAAAGTACTATACAGGTAGATGAACCAGCTTCATTAGTAAAGGAAATCATTCCTGGAAGTGTTAAGATTACAAATCCAAATAAGAAATTTTACTACTCGCACTTAAATGATAAAATTGATATGTCAGGACTTAAGGTTACCGCAGATATTATTACAAAATATGATAATGGTCAGCAGTCAACAGAGTATGGTGTTGACATAACCAGTAAGATTTCTGTTTCTGATAAAGCTATACCAAGTATGCTTTATAATAACGAAGCATTCAGATATTCCATTGATCTAATTTTTACAGATGCAGAAATAGCGCCGGTAGGAAAAAAAATCGGATCATTTAATGTATTAATTGGTGAACTTGGTGATATAACACTTGACCATAAGGTAGATGTAGTGGATTCAACCATATTATTAAGAGATGCCGCTAAAAATATTATTGGTATGTCAATACTGGATAGCGTTCTTAACGAATCAAAATCACAGCTGGAATATGGAGTTTATGAATATTTTGGAGAAGAAACTATGATAGATTTCATGAAGTTCCTTGGAGATATTTATGTTGATCAAACAATAGATGTAATAGATTCAACATTGGTATTAAGATTTTCCGCATTATCATCCGTAGCTGATGTTAAAGGAAAACCACTGGACAGATTAAGTACGTGGGCAAAATTGCTGTCATTTTAAAAGGAAGTATAATTATATAACAACACAGAGCTTTGAAAAAAAACTGTATCCAAACTTAGTTTGGATACAGTTTTTTCGACTTAATCTGAGTCTGCGTTGCTTTATGTTTGGCTGAATTATTACAATAGTAACATCATATCAGATTTAAATAAGTAAGCTTAAATAAAACAATCAATCCTTTTTTGTTCCCCACCCGCTTATGTTGCCGCGCTGAAGGGCGCCGAATATTTTATCTGAAAAGCCTGAATTTGTGTGTCCCATTTCAATAATAAACTGTCTCATTTTTTCTCTGTTTGTGTGTCCGTCAACAGGACACTTTGATTTTATTACAGGGAATTCATTTTTTCTGGCGGCCTTTGCGACTAAATTTTCAGGTGCAAAGACAAGCGGTCTGATAACGGTTATATCCTTTCTGGATAAATATGATACAGGAGAAAAGCAGTCAATACGACCTTCATTAAACAGATTCATAAAAAACGTTTCAACAACATCGTCATGATTATGTCCGAGAGCAAGCTTGTTGCAGCCAAGCTCCTTTGCTGCGTCGTGAAGTGCGCCGCGTCTCATTCGTGCACACAGACTGCACGGATTTTGCTCTTTACGTATATCAAAAACTATTTGTGCGATCTGAGTTGTTATTATTTTGTAAGGAATATCGTATTTTTTACATAAAAGTGATATTTCGGAGTGATCTGCCGGTTCACCGTTAAAAAAAGGATCCATCGAAAGTGCATAAATTTTATAGTCAATCCCTATAAAACGCTGCAGAAGCTTAAGACCTATGAGAAGTACGAGACTGTCCTTTCCTCCTGATACACCTACGGCAATTGAGTCACCGTCTGATATCATATCATATTCCTGAATAGCACGTCGCAAATAACCAAGCATTTTTTGCATAAACAATCCTCCTGAAAAATATTACCATAATTATAGTGTATAATCTATAATTTTTTGTATGTATCAATTAATTATATCGCAAATCTTATATAAATGCAATTTATACTTGAAAAATTCTTAAAAAAATAATATACTATAATAATAGCCTTTAGTTATCATTTAATAAAAAGAGCAAATGGAGGAAAATTTGCAATGAAGGATATTTTAGTAACAGGCGGTACAGGATTTATCGGCAGCCATACATGTGTTGAGCTTATAGAGGCCGGATACAGTATTATTGTTGTAGATAACCTCAGTAATTCCAAGGAGGAAAGTCTTAACCGAATATATCAGATTACAGGTGAAAAAATAAAATTTTATAAAGCTGATATTCTTGATGAGGATGCTATTGACAAAATATTTGCTGAAAATGATATTAGCGCAGTTATACATTTTGCAGGACTTAAAGCAGTAGGAGAATCAGTAAGAAAACCGGTTGAATATTATCATAACAACATTACAGGAACGCTCATGCTCATAAATGTCATGAGAAAATATTCCTGCAAGACTATTGTGTTTTCATCATCAGCAACAGTATACGGTGTAGTCAACAAAGCGCCTTATACAGAAGAGATGGATACATCAAAAGCAACAAATCCTTATGGATATACAAAGGTAATGATTGAACAGATATTACATGATGTATACACATCCGATAATGAGTGGAGCGTAGTTCCTCTGAGATACTTTAATCCTATAGGAGCACATAAGAGCGGACTTATCGGCGAGGATCCGAACGGTATTCCTAATAATCTTGTTCCGTATATAGCACAGGTAGCGTCAGGCAAGTTAGAAATGCTGAGTGTTTACGGAAATGACTACGATACTCCGGACGGTACAGGTGTCCGTGATTACATTCATGTGGTGGATCTTGCGAAGGGACATGTCAAGGCAGTAAAATATGCTATGGAGCACAAAGGCTTTGAGCCTATAAATCTTGGAACCGGAAACGGCTCAAGTGTATTGGAGGTTGTTTCCGCATACGAAGCCGCATGCGGAAAGCCTATAAATAAAAAATTTGCACCAAGAAGAGACGGTGACATTGCGACATCATTTGCAGATGCATCAAAGGCAAAAAGACTTCTTGACTGGGAGGCAAAGGCCGATATAAAGGAAATGTGTGCTGACAGCTGGAATTTTACAAAAAAAAATCCTGACGGACTTTAAGACGTGGTAAAGTATAATGATTTATACAGTTACAATAAACCCTTCGATTGACTATATAATGAATGTCCGTTCGCTTGAGCGTGACCGTGTAAACCGATCATCCGGTGAGAAAATTTATATTGGCGGAAAAGGTATAAATGTTTCATATGTCTTAAATCAGTTTGGAATCAAAAGCACTGTTCTTGGATTCTGCGCAGGTTTTACAGGAAAATATATAAAGGATGAGCTTGCTTCACTTGGGCTTAACGAAAAGATGATACAGCTTGAGAGCGGAATATCAAGAATTAATATAAAGCTAAAGGGAACCGATGAAACGGAGATTAACGGTCAGGGACCGGAGATTTCAGAAGAGGACATGGAAAAATTCTACAAAAGCACAGACCTGATAGAAGACGGGGATATTCTCGTGCTTGCAGGAAGTGCCTCACCGTCTCTTAAAGCAGATATATACAGAAAAATTCTTGACAGGTTAAGACATAAGAAAATTATTTCTGTTGTGGATGCAACAGGTCAGCTGCTTACGGATACACTCGAATGTCAGCCGTTCCTTATCAAGCCGAATATTTATGAGCTGGAACAGATTGCAGGCGTGAAGCTTTTGTCCCCTGATGATGTTTCATCATATGCATCAGAGCTTGTTGACAGGGGGGCCCGGAATGTAATAGTATCAATGGGGCCGGACGGTGCAATGCTAATAAACAGCTCAGGCAGTATTTATTGTCCGGCACGTAAGGGCAGAGCAATAAATACTACAGGTGCAGGGGACTCCATGGTTGCAGGCTTTATATACATGTATCTTACACGGAAGGATATTGAAAAATCCTTCAGATTTGCAGTTGAGACAGGCACGGTTGCCGCATTCAGCGAAGGATTACCCCAAAAAGACGATTTGAAGAAAATAATTATTTAGTTTACTTAAATATTAATTAAGATTTATAACTGTTTTACTGATTTTTTTATATAAAGACCTTCAAAATGATAAATTAAAATCAGTATCCTGAAATCCGACTAATAAACCTAAAATAACATTCCGCATATAAATGCCAAAATCCCTTATTTAAATATTCTTCAAAATATCCGGATAAACTACTTCCAAAGAATATTCCGACTGAATACATTTATGTTTTCAGTCAACAGAAAGAGGCATGAGTTTGAAAGAAAAAAAATTTATCAGCAGAGTAAAAGGATTATTTGACAGTGTACCGATTGATGAAAAGATATCAGGAAAGATGGTGGCAATGCTTTCCGTTATGCTTATATCATCGCTTATGATCGTTATATGTATAATAACATTAAGTCAGGAGCTTATTGAAGATGACAACAGGACTGCAGAGGTAACAAAGGCAGTTTCTGATATTTCAGTGCCTGAAACATCACCGGCTGTTACAACCGAGGAAAAGGTGACAACAGTAAGTGAGTACGTTCTGAATACTCCACTAATAAATCAATTTGAATATCAGCAGCTTATCGAAGCTGAAGATGCTGAAAGAACAGAAGCTCCTGTGGTTTCAACAGAACGTGCAGGATTTTCCGGTGCGGGTTTTCTGAGAGGATTTACAGCAGGCGGAACAGATACTGTTAAGTTTAATTTTGAAATACCGTCATCCCAGCATTATGATATTTCAATCTGTTTTGCGTCAGATGCTGTTGTAAGAAATGAAGTATATATGAATGACAGGCATTTATTTGACTTTGCATGTACTCAGGAAACTGTAGGAAATTTTGTCGTAAAGACATATTACGGCGTATACCTTGATGCAGGTCAGGTAATTATGTCAGTTCACGACGGAGAAGGCTCTTTTGATCTTGACTATATGAAAATCCAGAATAACCAGTCAATATATGCTGCCGGTACAGATGTGGTGCCGTCTCTTATAAATCCTGAGTCATCACCTGAAGCCAATGAGCTTATGAAATATTTTTCGGAAAACTTCGGGAAAAAGATTATTACAGGTCAGTATGTATCAGGTACTGATAATATTGAAATAAATAAAATATATGAAAATACAGCCAATTATCCTGCAATACGTTTTAGTGATATCGGTATGTATTCAAAGAAAAATGCAGATTCGACTGTTGAAGATGAGATAGAGGCATCTTTAAAATGGGCCAGACAGGGCGGTATAGTAGGGTATGTATGGCATTGGAAAGCACCGATGAATACGCCTGATATTTATTCAAAAAATACCGGGTTTAATCTTGCAAATGCGATGACGGATAAGGATATTGCACTGTTATCGACCGAGGAGCTTGAAAATCTTTGTAACAACGGTGAAATAACACCGGAATGCCTTGCTGTCGTAAAGGATATAGATGCGGTTTCCATGCAGCTGAAAAAATTATGCGACAAGGGCATACCTGTTTTATGGCGACCTCTTCACGAAGCCGGCGGAGACTGGTTCTGGTGGGGAAGTGCAGGCCCAGGTGCATATAAGTGGTTATGGGATCTTGTTTACAGAAGACAGGCACAGTATCATAAGCTTAATAACCTTATATGGATATGGAGCGCTCAGGGAACCGAATACTTTGTAGGAAATTCAATGTTTGATATTGCGGCAGTCGACCTGTATGATGAAAATACGAACAACACAAGCTACTATAAACAATACCAGTGGATTTATTCACTTACGGGCGGACAAAAGCTTATTGCTTTAAGTGAATGCGGGATGCTTCCTGATATGGAGCTTACCTTCAGAGACAGAGCTGTATGGTCTTTCTTCGGACTATGGTATGGTGATTATATTCTTGATAAAAACGGTGAACTTTCAGAAAAGTATAACAGCCGTGATTCACTTGTCAGAATGTACAATTCAGACAGGACAATAACACTTGAAAAGTACAAAAACAGAAATATCTTAAATGCAGCAGATACGGCGAATGCGGCAGTCACAGCTGCTGTAACAGAGCCTGTGACAGAACCGGCAATGCCGGAAACAGAAGTACCTGCACAATAGAAAAAAATGATTTTATATGAGCGGGTAAAGCCCTTATTTAAATATATCCCTCACCGTTCAGGTGAGGGATATATTATATGAGGATATAGATTTGTTGTTATCGTATAGGAAAATAATATTTAATAATTATGAAGGGCAGAAAAAATAATGAAATATCAGATTTTTGGGGAAAGAAATATTCCTTATCTTCCTTGGCAGGAAAGACCGTCAGACTGTAATGATGTTGTCTGGCGATATGACTTTAATCCTATAATAAAAAGAGATCATATTAAAACATCAAACAGCATATTCAACAGTGCGGCTGTTCCGTTTGGATCAGGATTTGCCGGAGTATTCCGTGTTGATGACAAAGCAAGAAATATGCAGCTGCATGCTGGTTTTTCAGATGACGGAATTACATGGGATATCGGTCCGCAAAGGATTCAGTTTAAAACGGATACAGATGAAATGGAACAGTTCTGCTATGGGTATGATCCGAGGGTTGTATTTATAGAAGACAGATATTATATTACATGGTGCAACGGATACAAGTATAAACCGACAATAGGAATTGCATATACATATGATTTCAGGACGTTTTATCAGATGGAAAATGCATTTCTTCCTTTTAACAGAAACGGAGTACTTTTTCCAAGAAAAATAAACGGAAATTTTGCCATGCTGTCACGTCCGTCGGATAACGGTCATACGCCATTCGGTGATATTTATTACAGTCAGAGTCCTGATATGATATTCTGGGGGAAACACAGGTATGTAATGGGACCTTCATACAGCTGGGAAAGCACAAAAGTTGGTGCAGGTCCTGTTCCTATAGAAACGTCAGAGGGCTGGCTTGTGTTTTATCATGGTGTCCTTACATCGTGCAACGGATTTGTCTATAGCTTTTCGGCAGCACTTCTTGACAGGGATGAGCCATGGAAGCCTGTAAAAAGAGGCAGAGAATATCTTATAAGTCCTCAGAAGATTTACGAATGTGTGGGAGATGTTCCGAATGTAACATTTCCGTGTGCAAATATTGTAGATGCGCAGACAGGGAGGATTGCGATATATTATGGATGTGCTGATACATGTACAGGTCTTTGCTTTACTACAGTTGATAATGTAATAGATTATCTTATGGAGAATTCTCAGATATAAAGTAACTATGAGATTATTATTTGCCACTATGGTTAAGTTATTAATTAAGCAGGGATTTCGGCTCTGCGGAGCCGACCGGGCTTTCCGGTCGCCCTGAACCTTCGGGTATATGGCTGAAGAGGGATTAATATCTGCACAAATAATGCTGTCGGTCTGTAAGACCGGCAGCATTATATTTTAGTGTATACTTTAAAAAATGATTTAATATTGTCAAGGCTATAATCTGTATCCTTTTTGGCGCAATCCGTCTATAAGATCTCCGAGAACCATACTGTTTGTGGCTGAAACCGAATGAAGAAGATAAATTGCTCCTCCGTGTGAGGCTGAGAGCATCTTATCAAGTGCCTGTGAAGGCTCAGGCTGGCTGTCGGTTATCCAGTCAACGTAGGCAAAGCTCCACATAACTGTTTTGTAGTTAAGGTCTTTTGTAATCTGAAGTGATTTTTCTGAAAATTCTCCGCATG
Source organism: Bacillota bacterium (assembly GCA_023458875.1). Lineage (GTDB taxonomy): Bacteria > Bacillota > Clostridia > Oscillospirales > Ruminococcaceae > HUN007. Next base: position 8,120 of record JAEWXO010000102.1, read on the forward strand.
GCGGACGAAGATACTGCATATCATAGTTATAGTTTTCAAGAACGTAGTCATGAAGAGATGATATTTCACTTTTCAGTTCAGTCTCCGAAAGCTCCGGAAAACGTGCATGTGTCATTCCGTGATTTCCAAGAGTGTGTCCTTCATTTATCATACGCTTTACAAGCCCGGTTTCCTTTACAGCATAGTCACCTGTAAGGAAAAATATTGCTTTTACGTTTTTTTCTTTGAGTGTATCAAGGATTTTTTCTGTATATCCATTTTCATAGCCCTGGTCAAATGTCAGTATAATTGAGTTCTTGTCGTCAGAAAGGGCGTATGAATCATATTTGCCGTAAAGACTGTTGAAATCGGAAGCACATATCGGACAGTTATTGCTGTCTGTCTGGGTTCCCTGTCCATATCCCTTTGAGGTGCTGCTGAGAGCATTTAAAGTAACTGACGGATTCATTATAAAAAGTGCAGCAATTGCTGCTGCAATACAGGAGCATATTTTCATAAACACTATTCCTCCATAATAACAGCGGTAAAACCGCTGTTATTATTATCTGCATATGAGATAAGAAAAATACATCCGCCGTATTTTAACAAAAAAAGCACACAACAAAGAAGAGGATTCATTTTCCCCTTTTATGATGTGTACTCATAAAGTTTTTTAAAAATATTTTTATCTGTTTACTTTTCAATATAGGACTTAACAAGTATCTGAAGCAATTCATCCCTGTCAATATGCCTTATAATACTTCGGGCATTGTGATGTGTTGTTATGTATGTCGGATCCTCAGATAAAATGTACCCTACAATTTGATTAACAGGATTATATCCCTTTTCAACCAGAGCGTCATATATGATAGTGAGGTTTTCTTTGAGAATATCTTTTTTATCCTCATTTACGCTGAAAGTCATGGTTTTATCAATCATTTTAATCATCTCCTTATTCATATTATAACCTATTCACGTCATATTAACAAGTACAATTCTTGAAATTTTACGTTTTGACATTTTAAAATGAAAAACTTTGTATAATATGTGTAAGAATGAACCAGGGTTTATGTTTGTAAAAAAGCAGAGCTTTGAAGCTATGTACAGTACATTCAGAAATATATGATATATTTTTGAATGTACTGTAACAATCAAAAGAAATATTAGCTTTTCTTTACAAATGAATTACAGTCAGTGCATTCAGGAACAGTTGGATTAGCTTCATGTGTGCCGACATCAATTGTATTTAAAGAGCAGTAATTTTCATCCTGCATATTGTGCTGACACTGTTTAACAGTGCATCTGATACTTGAATTTTTGCTTTTACAGTCCATGATTTGTACCTCTTTTGTAAAAAATTATTCTCATGCTGAGAACAAGATTATTATATGCGCATAAATACAATAAATTCATAACTAATATAAGAGAAAATAATACGTAAAATTTGGGTGAAACGTACAAAACTATTACACCTGATTGACAATTTTCAAAATCACTGCTATTATATATAATATGTAGATATTTTCTGCAAAAATAATATTAACTTTTATGTGTGAAGGGGAAGAGCGATAATGGATGACAATATGCAAAACAATCAGTCAGAGGTTGCAGGCATAGTTAAAAAAAGCAAAAAGCCTGCAGCTATAATAGCAGCCGTAACAGCTGTTGTATTGGTAGGAGGATGTGGAGTTGCGTACGCAACTGTTCCTGCGGTACAGAATACAGTTAAGATGACAATAATGAGTCCTGAAAAATATTGTGCAGATGTATATGATAACTGCATAGAAAAATTAAAAGAAAGCACAGATAAACAGTACAAGAGTATTTCCGGCGGTGATGATAAGCTTGAAAATACAAGTGCATCAATAACATTAAATGCTGAGTTTAGCGATTCAGTTATGTCCGTCGTAGAAGATGAGCTGGGATATAAGATTTTTGATAAGATTTCACTGTCATCTGATATGTATTCGGATATGGACGAATCAACAGGAGAAATAAAATTAAATATCCTTGCAGACGATGATTCAGTAATAAGCGCAAATGTTATTACCGACCTGAAAGAAAAAATGATATACTGTCAGGTTCCTGAACTGAATGACAAATACATAAGTTATGATTTAAGTTCTGCATTTGAGGAAATGGAGCTCAGCGAGGATGATATAGGATCGTTATCAGATATCTCTGTTTATGATTTTAATGATGCTATGCCAAGATATGCCAAGGTGCTCACGGATGTTATAAAGAACAGTGAATGTGAGCTTGAAAAGGGATACGAAGGAAGCGTTCGCGGAGTTGATTATAAATATAACAAAATAATAACAACACTTGACCAGGATGATTATGAGGACCTTCTTAACAATCTTGCTGACGAGTGGGAAAATGACAAAACTTTCAGAAAGTATTTTATAGATACTTTAAAAATTTCAGAAGAAGACTATGAAGCTTTCAGTGATGAACTCAGAGATGCTGCTGATGAAGTTAAGGACGAAGACATAGAAAATACAATTGAGACGCTTGTTGATTCAAAGGGAAACATAAGAGGCATTACAATAACTGATGAAGACACAGATGATGAAATATCATTTATTTCAGCCAAGGACGGAAGTGATGTTGCGATTGAGCTCAATTGTGCTGATGAATTTATTGTAGGAATAGAAGCTGAAGAAGACGACGGAGAATATACCGGAGAACTTGTGATAGAAGCAGACGACGAGTCTTTCAGCATCACTTTTGATGATTTTAAGATGATTGATGATAAATTTATAAGCGGAAGTATAGGCTTGGATTTATCAGATCTGGGTGTTGGAAAAGTCAGTCTTGACTTTGAAAAAGCTGACGACGCACAGAGAATATCAACTGAAATGAATTTTATAGGAAAGTTCAGTATTGATATCAAACAGGAATATAATACAGACAAAAAAGAAGTAAAGGTTCCTGAAGATGCAATAAGCACTGATGATATAGATCAGTATATCGAAGGAATTGATAAAGATAAGGCTATTTCAGCTATATGTGATGCTTTGAAGATTAAAGAGGAAGACTCTGAAACAATTATTCAGGGCGTTATGGACTTATTTGATATCGGCGGTATGAGCGGCTACGAGGATGATTATAATTATGATTTCGATGATGATTATGATTATGACGACGATGATTATGATTATGACGACGATGATTTCGATTATGGTTATGATGATAACGAGTTGGAAGTTGAATATAAGTTTAATGATATTGATATAAACATTAACAATGAAAAAATATCATTCCCTGCTATAAATCCTTCTCTTGTACCGGAAAAATCAAAATCTGCTATGGTTGAACCAGGTGAATATACAAGCATTTATGATGACGGTCAATCATATTCACTTAGTGTGTCAAACGACACAGAAAATCCGCTTACTGTTCCTGAATGTTCACTTGTAGGTATCAATATTTATGGAGAAAATGCCAAGTCAACAGTTAATGGAGTAAAAATAGGTTCATCAGTTGAAGATATTAAAAATGCTTTCGGAATTACCGATGAAATATCTGAAGATGTAACCAGCATTTATTTTAGTGATTCTGATGGAACATTCTCTTCAGTAGCTTTGAGCATTGAAGATGGAAAAGTAACATATATAAACATATATTGCTTTGACTTTTAATTAATTTCAGCCCTGATGATTCTGTTCCGGACTGCTGTTTAAAATGAAAAAGGTTCAGAATAATGACTGCATAAAACAGTCATATTTCTGAACCTTTGTTTTATTCTATAATAATATAGTTGTCAGAAGCATTTTCTTTCGTAACATGCTCGGAAATGGCCGTCACCTTTGCTTTTAGCGGCTTTTGGCCCATGCATATAGTAATTATATCATTTACCTTTACGTCATATGAGGCACGTGCAGGCTTGTCGTTTACGAGGACTTTTCCTGCGTCACAGGCTTCATTTGCAATTGTACGGCGTTTTATAAGACGTGTTGTTTTAAGGTATTTATCGAGTCTCATATTATGAGTATCCTTTCTGTATTTAAATAAGCAAAAAGCACATGAATCACAAAGCTGATACATGTGCTTTTTTAGCTGCATAAAATGTGTAAGAATTACTTGTTTACAGCATCCTTAAGTGCTTTGCCTGCTTTGAATGCAGGAGCTTTTTTTGCAGGACACATAATTGTTTCGCCTGTTCTTGGATTCTTTGATTCTTTGGCAGCTCTTTCACGAACTTCAAAAGTACCGAATCCTATTAACTGAATCTTTTCTCCTTTTGAGAGAGAATCTGTAATTGCTGATAAAACAGCTGACAGAGCTTTGTCAGCATCCTTCTTTGTGCATTCGCCTTTTTCAGCGATAACGTTAATTAAATCTGCTTTTGTCATGTTTATTTACCTCCGTGTTTTTCTTTTTGTAATTAAATTTGAGCCTTAGCCTGGTTCCAGAAACTATCCAGCTCATCTATGCTAAGAGATGTCATTTCAATCTCTTTAAGCCTTATAAGGTCTTCGGTTTTGGCAAAACGCTTAATGAATTTTTCTGTTGCATTTGTCAGAAGAAGCTCTGCATCAGAATCAGCTTTTCTTGCGACATTTGTGCATGAGAAAAGGACGTCTCCGAGTTCTTCTTCAATCTGGGCTTTGTTGTTGTTCGCTATGGCAGTCTCAAGTTCATTTATTTCAGATTTAAGACGTGCCAATGCGTCATTTATATCTTTAAAATCCATACCTGATTTTGCTGCACGCTTTCCGACCTTCTGAGCTTTCATAAGAGCCGGCAGTGTTTTCGGAACACTTTTAAGTGTTTCTGTATAGGTAGTCTGTCCTTTGGTATGCTGCTTTATCTGTTCCCAGTTTGTCAGTACTTCATCAGAACTGTTAACAGTCACGTTTCCGAATACATGGGGATGACGTATAATAAGCTTTTTGCATATTTCGTCACAGACATTTTCAAAGTCAAATCCGTTTACTTCTGTTTCCATCTGGCAGTGAAACACGATCTGAAGCAGAACATCACCAAGCTCCTCACGAAGAAGAGCAGTATCTTTAAGCTCAATAGCCTCAATTACCTCATAAACTTCTTCAATAAATGAAGATTTTATTGATTCATGGTTCTGAGCCTTATCCCACGGACATCCGTTCTCACTTCTGAGAATTCCGACTATCGTGATAAGATCATCAATTGTATAGCTGTCTTTAAAACTAAACATAATTACCTCTGAAAATATATTCTAAGAATTCAGCCTTTAATTATAGTACCTCAAATGTCAACAAATTGCAAGCTTTTTTGTTATTTTTGTCGTAAGTATAAAATATTTTAGTATACATCTTAAAATAATAGTAAATAAAAGCAATTATAAACGACCGTATATAAAATAACGGGTGCTTTATAATACAAATATGGCGTTTTACAGACTTTTATCTTGCGTCAACGAAGCCGACTTTTCTGTAAACTTTATTTAAAATCTTACGTGTTATTTTTATTGCCTGTTCGGCACCGTTTGTATAACACTCCTTAAGGTATCCTTTGTCTGATATAAGCTTCTGATATTCGGTACGTACAGGTTCAAGATGATCGGCAACTGCTTCACCTACTGCAATTTTAAAATCTCCGTATCCCTTGCTGCTGAAATCAGATACAATATCATCAATGCTTTTTCCTGTTACGGTTGAATAAATTGTAAGGAGATTGTTTATACCGTCTTTTCCTTCTCTGTAGCATATTTCAGATTCACTGTCCGTTACTGCACGCTTGAATTTGCGGATTATTGTGTCCTTATCATCAAGGATAAGTATGCAGGAATTCGGGTTTTCGTCTGACTTTGACATTTTTTTAGCAGGCTCCTGAAGAGACATGACTTTTGCTCCCATTTTAGGGATGAATGGTTCAGGAAGCGTGAAAAAGTCGCCGTATTTCTGGTTGAAACGTCCTGCAATATTTCTTGCAAGCTCAAGGTGCTGCTTCTGATCTGCTCCTATAGGAACAAGGTCGGCATTATATGCAAGAATATCTGCGGCCATAAGAACAGGGTATGTGAACAGACCAGCATTTATATCATCGGCATGCTTTGCGCTTTTGTCCTTGAACTGAGTCATACGTGACAATTCACCGAATTGTGTGGAGCATGAAAGAATCCAGCTTAATTCGGCGTGATTAGGATTATGACTCTGAATAAATGCTGTTGACCTTGACGGATCTATTCCGCATGCAAGTAAAAGTGCATATGCCTCCAGTGTGTGCTGGCGCAGCTTTGCCGGATCCTGACGGACAGTGATTGCATGCATATCAACTATGGAATAAATACAGTTGTATTCATCCTGGAGTGGTCCCCAGTTTCTGATAGCACCTATATAATTGCCAAGTGTGAATGTACCTGTAGGCTGTATACCACTGAATATAGTTTTCTTTTGACTAGTTTCTGACATTATATTAGGAGTCCTTTCGGTTGAGTTATAAATTATTTTGCCTGTTTTGCCTGTTGGTCTCTCGCCTGGGCGTCTCTTATTTCATTCATTACCTTCTGATAGAGGTGGAGAAGGAATATTTTCATTTTATCACCTTCCATGCCTACTGTCATAGGGTCAATAACTGTTTTGTATACACCCTTTCTTGTCATAAGGTGAACAAAGTGCGCGGATGAGTTTAAAGGAAGATCGAATACTGATGTTCTCTGACATACGGACAATGCCTGACCTGCACTTGCAATAAGTGTACGTGCAGCCTGTACAAGTGTCGGATGATTTGCAGAAAGATTTGTAATAGTTGCTCCGTTGTTAAAATAAATATTTGCAGTTCCGTTAGGAAGACATACAAGAGTACCAAGAAGCTCAGGACCCATAGGCATGTCTATTACGGTACAGTATACCTGCTGATCACTTGTAAGCTTTACGCCTATAGCTGCAGGAGGCATTCTCAGTGCTTTAATCCTTGTTATAAGATATGGTTCACATACATCGTAACGTTCAAATGGTCTTTTTACACTCATAGCCATAATATTTTTCTCCGTTCTCCGTCTTAAAATTATAATTTGTCCCCGACGGTAAAGACTATATTTTATAGTTCTTTTGTCAATTTTCCGAGTATTTCACAGCCTCTTACGATCTGATCATCAGAAGGGGTTGAGAAATTCATGCGGAATGAATTTGTTTTATCATTTTCAGAAATCATAAATGCAGTTCCGGGAACCACAGCAACCATATACTGTTCAACAGCCTTTTTGCAGAAGGCCATCATATCAGCACCTTCAGGAAGTGTGGCCCAGATAAACAGTCCGCCTTCAGGTTCTGTAACAGTGACATTTTCGGAAAAGTCTGCTTTTATACCGGATTGCATAAGCTCGTATTTTGCCCTGTATATTTTTCTGAGTTTTTCAAAATGCTGTTCTATATCTGCGGTAGCCATAAACCTCTCACAGATATTCTGTGCCCATATATTTGTGTGTACATCTGAAACCTGCTTGCAGACAACAATTTTCTGTATAATTTCAGCCGGTGCACTTACATATCCGACACGCAGTCCCGGAGCGAGTATTTTTGAAAATGATCCGCTGTATATTACACGGCCTTCCGTATCAAGTGTTTTTATGGAAGGGATGTTTTCACCCTTGAAGCGTAAATCTCCGTAAGGGTTGTCTTCAAGAATTATGGTATCATATTTTTTTGCAAGCTCATATACAGCTTTGCGTTTCTCAAATGACATCGTATTTCCTGTAGGATTCTGAAAGTTAGGAATCAGATAAATAAGCTTTGTTTTAGGATTTTTCTTAAGCGCATCTTCAAGCTTTTCAATGTTTATACCGTCATTTTCAAGTTCAATTCCGACAATATTGACATTATAGGATTTGAATGAATTAAGTGAACCTATAAAGCTTGGAGCCTCGCAGATAAGTGTATCGCCATCACTGCAGAGAATCTTGCATGCAAGTTCATTTGCCTGCTGCGCACCTGATGTAATAATAAGATCATCGAAATCACTGTTAAAGCATCCTTGTGCTGCCATCCTTTTTTTCAGCAGATTGCGTAAAGGAGTGTATCCTTCGGTAATACTGTACTGAAGTGCTGAAATAGGATCACTGGCAAGAAGCTCAGATGATATTTTGTTTATTGCGTCTACCGGAAATGCTTCGGCAGACGGATTACCTGCTGCAAAAGGAATTACGTCAGGATTTGAAGTGTGTTTCAGAATTTCACGTATAGCAGATGGTTTTAATAATGAAACCCTGTCCGAATAATTATAATTCATAACCAGACCTCGCTTGTTATTTGGATTTTAAATAACTGGAAAAGTTATTAAAAATTTATGGGCTTATGTCCTGTAAACCGCATTATTTCATTATTATAGCACAGAATTTATAAAACATCAATACAAATTTTATTGATTTCATTAGAATGTATTGAATTATGGCTGAATATAATGCATAAAAGTATATAAATAACGCCAGCTTATTAGGAAAGGATATTATAAACATGAAAAGACAAGACTTTTTACATTGTTCTGCCATTCTGATAATATCTGCAGTTTTATCCAAGCTTATAGGGGCAATGTTTAAAATACCGCTTACAAATCTTATCGGCGGAATAGGAATGGGGTATTTCAGCGGTGCATATGGACTTTTTCTCCCTATATATGCAGTCTTTGTTACAGGACTGTCAGCAGCTGCTGCAAAGCTTACTGCTGAAACGTCAATAATATACGGAACAAAAGGAGTAAAGGCGGTTAAGAAATACTCACTTCTCAGCTTTTCAGCGATAGGACTTGCAGGCTCCGCTGTTATTGTTATATTTGCAAAACCGTTTGCGGAACATGTAATTGAGAACAATGATGTTTACATATCGCTGCTTATTATTTCCCCGTCTGTTTTTTTCAGCTGCATTACCGCTGCGTACAGGGGTTGCTGCGAGGGGCAGAAAAATATGTATCCAACGGCATTTTCACAGCTTACCGAGGGCATAATAAAGCTTGTGAGCGGACTTTTAATGTGCGGCTATGTGCTTGATAATGAGCAGTATTTTGCCAATCTGCTCAGGGGATACTGTACTGACAGATATGCACTTGCAGCAGCCGGTGCGGTTGCCGGAGTAACTCTTTCATCATTTGCCGGAATGATGTATATGATAATAAGTGACATTTTCTCAAAGTCACAGACTGAGGAAAAAGGATATCTCGATAAGCCGGTCGATGGAAAAGAGAAAAACTTTATAAAAACACTTATTAAAATTTTAATACCTATATCAATAAGCGCACTGATTACAAATTTAACGTCGCTTGTAGATCTGGCAACAATAATAAGGTATATAAATAAATCAGTATTTGAAAACACAGAATATTTTGTTTCAAAATACAGCTTTATAAATGAAATAGGCACTGAAAATTTCTCTGCATTTGTGTATGGCTCGTTTAACGGTCTTGCAGTAACGGTGTTTAATCTTGTCCCGTCAGTAACTAATATGTTCGGAAAGAGCATACTTCCGGCGGTTACTGATTCATGGACCAGAAAGGATTATGTGTCTCTTGAGGAAAATGCCGAGTCGGTGCTCAGAATTACATCACTTGTTTCTGTACCGGCGGGTCTTGGAATATGCGTGATGGCAAAGGAGATACTTACATTTTTGTTTCCTTCATCAGTAAACGAGGTAGCACTTGCTTATGGCAGTCTGGCGTTTTTAGGACCTGCAGTTATAGTTCTTTCGCTTTCATTTCCTGTATTCAGTATGCTTCAGGCGGTAGGGCGTGAGGACCTTCCGGCAAAAATAATGATTGCAGGAGTTATAGTAAAGATTGCGGGTAATATAATTCTTGTAAGAATACCATGGCTTAACTCATCGGGCGCATCATTGTCAACAGGCCTCTGCTACACTGTAATACTTGCTGTATCACTGCGGAGCTTTATAAAATATACAGGAATAAGCTTAAGTATTAAAAAAATATTTATAAAGCCTCTGTACTGCGGCGTTTTATGCATGTTGTCCGCTCTTCTGTGCAGAAATATTACATATAATCTTCTAAGCAGCAATATGGTATTGTTTTTGTCTGTCTTATCAGGCGCTGCAGTATATTTAACAGCTATATGGCTTCTGGGGGAAACAGACTGGATATTAAAAAAACACTCCTGATTATGAAAAAATCAGAATCAGGAGTATTATATAGTTATTATGCGTTTATTATTCAGACATATGCCCGGAGCTCAAAGGTGCGACCGGAAAGCCTGCGGTCGACTCGTGCTGAATCGAACAACCTGCTTAATTAATAGACCTGACGTATTGACTGAATAATAACATGCCAATCAGACATTGAATCTGAAAAGTACTATATCTCCGTCGTTCATTACGTAATCTTTTCCTTCAAGTCTTACAAGTCCTTTTTCCTTTGCTGCAGCCATTGTACCGCATGCTACAAGATCGTCAAATGATATTACTTCGGCACGGATAAAGCCCTTTTCAAAGTCGGTGTGTATCTTTCCGGCAGCCTGAGGAGCCTTTGTTCCCTTTGTAATAGTCCATGCACGGACCTCCGGCTGACCTGCTGTAAGGTATGATATAAGTCCGAGAAGTGAGTAGCCGGCTTTTATTATACGGTTAAGTCCGGATACCTCAAGGCCAAGCTCTCCTAAGAACATTGCTTTGTCCTCGTCACTCATGTCTGAAATTTCAGCTTCTATCTGAGCGCAGATAGGGAATATTGCGGCACATTCTTCTTCTGCTATATTACATACCGTCTTATATTTTTCATTTGTTTCGATATTGTTTATAAAGTCATCTTCAGAGAGATTTGCGGCATATATAACAGGCTTTGCAGACAGAAGAGGGGTTGTTTTAAGCATTTCCTTTTCATCGTCATTCATAGGGTATGAACGGGCAGGTTTTCCGTTTTCAAGGTGTTCCTTGAGTGCTGAGAAGAAATCAATCTCAAGCTGATATTTCTTATCACCCTTTATCATTTTTTTCGCACGGTCGATTCTTCTTTCAACCATTTCGATATCAGAAAAAATAAGTTCAAGATTAATTGTTTCGATATCACGTGCAGGATTTACTTCGCCGTCCACATGAATAATATCCATGCTTTCAAAACATCTTACAACATGAACTATTGCATCTACTTCACGTATATCGGCAAGGAACTTGTTGCCAAGACCCTCACCCTTTGAAGCACCCTTTACAAGTCCTGCAATATCAACAAATTCAAGAGTAGCCGGTGTGAATTTTACAGGGTTGTACATTTTTGCGAGTACGTCAAGTCTTTCGTCCGGAACGGATACTATACCGACATTTTTATCAATAGTACAGAACGGATAGTTTGCCGATTCTGCACCTGCATTTGTAAGAGCATTGAACAATGTGCTTTTTCCTACATTAGGAAGCCCTACCATACCTAATTTCATATTTTTAAGTCCTTTCAGTTATATGTTCTGCCCGTAGTTAATTTTTCGGACACTATTGTATATAATGATAGCATAAAATAAAATGAATGACAAGTGCAAAAAAAAATTATGATATGCCATTGACAAAAAAAAGTATCAATGATAAAATAAAAGTAGTATATTCGGGGAAGACACCCATAATAAAAAACGTATGAATATCAAAAAATATATAAAGGTTGCAAGGGGGACGATACCCATGGAAAAAAACATTATTGTAACAGATAAGACAGGTAAAAGACTTGGGCTTACGTATTTAAAAAGAGCAAAAGGTTTGGCTAAAAGTGGGAGAGCAGAGTTTGTAAGTGAAAATGAGATAATGATCTCGGACAAATCACAGCTTATTTCTCTGCCGGAAAGTAATTTTACGGAGGCTTATAAAATGAGTGAATTTGATAAAAAAGTTAATACTTCTGAGGAGTCAGAAGAAAATAATAAAATATATTTTAACGCAAGAGAATGGACATTATGTGGAGAAAAATCATCTTCAAAGTGCGAGAGAGCTTTTGTAACAGATTTTGAAGGAAATCTGTCTGAAGCATACTGTATAGGTGACAAGACACAGAATGTAACCGAAATAGGTACAAAGCAGCTTGTATTAAAGAAAAATACGAAATATACGTTCTATTTCTGGATAAAGATTGACAAATCATTAAAATATGATTCATTATGCCAGCTGCAGATTATCTACAACAACGATCTTGAAAACAAACGAATTTATGTACTGAGCAACAACAATATAAGGCCGTCAAAGGCAAAGGACGGATGGAAGCTGTATGAAATTCCGTTTGTAACAGAGGATAATGAGTATACACAGCTCAGATTTTCAGTTAAGTCATCTTCAGTCACAGTTATTCCGGGAAAAGAAGCTGAATATTATCCGTCTATTTCAGACGAGGAATACAATTCATATGATTATGACGATAATGCAGACCAGAATAAAAAGTTTAAAAGCATTCCTAACCCGTTCAAGGATTTCTTCAGTCAGTTTGACAGTTCAAAAACATCCGGCGGAAATACCAGTGACAATACTTCAAAAAACACCACATCTACTTCCAAAGACCCGTTTACAGCTTTTAACGAGTTTACAAAGCAGCTGAAAAAAGATATAAAGCGTGAAGTGAACAAAAGTATAAGAAACGATATTTATTCTGATATCAAGTCAATGAAGGATGACATTGTAAACGAAATAAAAAACACCTTCAGCAGCAATAAGGACAAAGACGACCAATAACCAAAAAAATTAATTAACAGACAAATCCCCATAGGGCATCCTCCTGAAAAAGGAACGCACTATGGGGATTAATTTTTTATAATTAAAAACAGTAATTATTCACGCATATCTGTAAGACAGGGATAGGTGTGACCGAAGGTCCAAGTCAATCGGAAAGCCTGGCTGACTGCGAAGTCCGGGCGACCGCAAAGCCTGGTCGATTCGTGCGAATCGAAATCCCTGTACAAACCAATAACTTATCTTTAAGAACCAGGCTGCACCTGAGCAGTATCAACTACAATTCTCCCGGGGTCTATTACCGAATAAAACAGATTTGCAGCATCCGTATAACGTCCGGCAAGAGAAGGGGAATTAAGCGTTACCGCAATAAATCTTTGATTGTTATTTGTTGCAGTAGCCACCATACAGTACCCTGCTTCACTGGTGAACCCTGTTTTAAACCCTGTTGCAAATGGCAGAAAATATTGGTTGTCGTTGACTACGAGGCAGTTTCCGTTTTCCCAGTAAAAGTCCTGTCCGCTTATTATTTTAGTTTTTCTGTAAGGAACAGCCGCTATTTGTGCAAGAACAGGAAAATCGTCTGTGTGCAGTGCTATGCGGAGCATATCGTCGGCTGTTGTATAGTGAAATGTCTCATGGTATCCGTCCGGGTCACAGAAATTTGTGTTTTTGGCTTCTGATTTTTCAGCCTCTTCATTCATCAGGTCACAGAAAAATTCAACAGCCTGAGTGTCATTAAGCATGGTGTTTCCGGATACATGACGGGCTACATTTACAGCAATTGTGTAGGCAGCGTCATTTCCTGACGGCAGGAGAAGTGCATACAGAAGATCCTCAAGCGTTATTACATTTCCCTGCTCGAGGTCAGCAACACTTGAATCAGGCTGAAGAAGAGAAAGCTCGGTGCCAACTGTAAACTGTGTTTCCAGAGGAATGTATTTTACAGCTACATATGCAGTCATTATCTTTGTGATGCTTGCAGGGAAACAGATTTTGTCGGTGTTTTTGCTGAATAATATAGTGTCTGTATCAACGTTATAAAGTAAAGCCGCATCGGATTTTAAATCCTCAGGTTTCAGTACGGAGCTGTTTTCACGCTTGAACTGACGAAGCGGCGTTTCTTCTACCGTATACAGAATATCATTATTATTTTGAGGATATATCTGATTGTTGACAGATATGGGAATATCGCTTTCCTTGTTTTTCAATGTTTTTAATGCAAAAGGAACGAAGCACAGACCGAATATAATAAGAAATGCAAGCATAAATATCTTATCGGTACGTTTCTGATTAAGATTACTTCTTCTTTGTGCTGATTTTGAAGTTCTGTTCAAACTTAATACCACCCTTTATTAATGAAAAATGCGGTTGCATTCAAAAAAATATAAAAAATAAATACCAGAATAGTAGAAGCAGATTGCATAAGAATAGGAAATGCTCTCTGTTTCTGAGCTTTGTTCATATATGGCAGAGGTTCCTTCAGTAAAAGGTAAACAGCAAAAAGTCCGCCTGTCATAAAGGTTATTGCAGACCACATTCTTATTATCATAGGGTCAGAGCTGTAAAACAGGTCGCCGTATGCATAGATTATAACATTGCAGATGTTTATTGTGATATTGATTACAACAGAGGTGAATATTGTGTTGTATTTTATTGACATTTTACAGAGCATTACTGACATAAGAAAGCAAGGAATAAAAGCAATGGCCTGACCTGATGAAAGGGCACACAGAACGGAAGAAATTATTATACCGAATTTCTGACTAACCCTTGACATGTTTTTGAGTACTATTCCACGAAAAATAATTCCGTTTGCAACAGGAACGACAAAACATGTTGAAATTATAATAAGCAGAATCTGAGGAATATTGTTTGTGAATTTTATCTGTGTAACGGGAACAGAAGGAAAAAACTCATTACAGACTATAATAATCAGATTGTATATTGATGAAATAAATATTCCGGTCATAAAAAACGAAATGATTTCAGATGTCCGGGCTTTGTGGTTGTTCTGAAAGAGTGAAGAGGGTTTAAGACCTGAAAGCCTGCATCCCATTCTGAATATAAGTAATGTTGTAATCACAGTACTTAAAATTTTAAATCCATGTATTACTGAATTGTTTGAAATCAGGGACTGATAGGACTGTCTTTGAGAAATATCTGAAGATGATAAATACATAAGCACTATATTAAATACAAAAAACAAAATAAATTCAATCATAAGTTTAGTAAGAAGAAAAGTACCTGCTGTATTATAAAAATGTTTTATTTTCAAAGCTTCATATTTTGAAGGGTTTACAGAGCTTGCCTGAGTTCTGAAAAAAAATGTAGGAACCACTGATGAATAATTTTCGTTGAAGGAAATTACTTCAGCAGAGTTACAGAACGGATTGTAATCGGATGGTGTATCAACAGAATCTGAAAAAATATCAGATGAATCTTCGTCATTTAATCTGGATAACATTACGAGCCTCCCTTAAAGAATATGTTCATATAAATTAATTATAGCGTAAAATTTATATATAGTCAACACATATGGGGATATAATGGGTTTGCAGGGATTTCGAATCTGCGGAGTCGACTGGGCTTTCCGGTCGCGTCTTTGACCTTCGGTCATATATCGCTTACTTTATGGCTGAATAGTTACATGGATTGTTTCACCTTAAATAATTCAAAGTAAAATTTGTAGACACATGAATTTTTTTATGATATAATGAAAACAATATCATTAAAAAGAGCAACTGTTAAAAAAAGTTATCTTTACAGAAAGGAAAACGGATATGCTTTATGAAAAGTCATGTGGAGCGGTAGTATACAGAAAATCACATGGGAACATTGAAATATTGCTTATAAAGCATTTAAACAGCGGACATTGGTCATTCCCTAAGGGCCATGTGGAAAAGCTTGAAACGGAAGAACAGACTGCAGCCAGGGAAATAAAAGAAGAAACCGGGATAGACGTGATAATTGATACATCCTTCAGGGAAATTGTTTCGTATACACCTAAAAAGGATATAAAAAAGGATGTAATCTATTTTATAGGAAAAGCAACAAGTTTTGACTATGTTCCGCAAAAGGACGAAATATCCGAAATCCGCTGGGTTGATATAGGCTATGCTTCAACAATACTAACCTATGAAAATGATAAAATGATAGTCGGGAAAGCAAGGAATATTATTAAAACCAGACATAAAAAATAATTGCAGAGGATTTTTTGTTCTCTGCAATTATTTTTTAATTTACCGATGATACTGAAACGGAAACAGCTACAGAAGTGACGGTCGTTGTTACTACAGGTTCAGTAACAGCACAGCTGGTTGCAGCTGCCTGATCGACATTTTCAGGTATGGTGTTGTCAAGACAGTCACAGGGAATATAATAATCGTTTATTGTGCGATAATACCCTGTACTGGTTCTGGCTATTATTTCAAGTCCGATACCGGCGTCATATATCATTTTTCCTTTTGCATCAGGAAGGGCAAATTCGTATCCTGTACACAGTGACTGGGTATACATTATTTTATCAAGATTTATCTCAGTCCATGCGACGGACGGCAGGGCATCTTCTATGTAAACAGAATCTATTATCTGTTCTGTCAGAACAGTTTCGGTATAATTGCTTTCGGGTGCTGCGGGAGGTTCTGTTTCTGAAGATAATGTCTGAGATGATATTTCTGATGACGATGATAATGATGACGATACGGAGGTTTTATATGAGGACGATTCAGTATCAGATGTAGTATGAGTGGTTTCAGAAGTGCTTTTATTATTTGTGGATTTGTTGTTGCATGACGTTAGTGCTATAAGCAGTGAAAATATCAGCAGAGCAGATAACATTGATTTCATAGTAGACACCCTTTCTAATTTATCCGAGTACAAGTTTTGCTATGTCAACGCTCTCTTTAGCATCTTTTGAGTAGAAGTCTGCACCGATTTTCATAGCATATTCGGGAGTAAGAACAGCCCCTCCGACCATTACCTTGCAGTCAACGTTGTTTTTGCGAAGCAGGGCAATTGTATTTTCCATAGAAACAAGTGTGGTTGTCATAAGCGCAGACAGACCTACAAGTCTGGCATTATGTTCTATTGCTGCATCAGCAACAGCCTGATATTCTACATCCCTGCCAAGGTCTATTACAGTGTATCCGTAATTTTCAAGCAGGACCTTGACTATGTTTTTGCCTATATCGTGAACGTCGCCCTTTACAGTAGCGAGTATTATTTTCCCTTTGCTTATGGATTGTGTACCGCTTTGTGCCATTGTTTTTTTAATTTGTTCAAATGCTGCCTGTGATGATTCTGCAGAAAGTATCAGCTGAGGCAGAAATACTTTACCCTGTTCAAATAATTTTCCTACCTTATCGAGAGCAGGAATAATGTTCTCATTAATAATAGTCATAGGTTCTGTTGTTTTAAGAAGCTCCGATGTTATTTTTGAGCATTCGTTTTTAAGCCCTGATTCTATTGCATATGACAGAGTCATCAGTGAATTTGTGTTTTGCGGTGCTGACGGCTGACTGTTTCCGTATACAGAAATATACTCTGAAGAATTTTTGTCAATGTTTGAAAGAAGCTTAAATGTTCTTACAGCACCGGTCATTGAAGCAACGTTAGGGTTTATAATCGGCAGTGTGAGACCATATGAAAGAGCCATTGTGAGGAAGTTGTGGTTTATAAGCTCTCTTTCAGGAAGACCAAATGATATATTTGAAACACCGAGAACGGTATTTACTCCAAGCTCCTCCCGTACACGCTTTACAGCTTTGAGAGTTTCCATAACTGCTTCCTGTTCTGCTGAGGCTGTCAGTGTAAGGCAGTCTATAAAAATATCTGATTTTTTTATGCCTAAGGAAACAGCATAATCTATAATCCTTTCAGCAATTTTAAATCTTTCCTCAGCTTTTGCAGGAATACCGTTTTCATCGAGTGTAAGACCAACAACAGAGGCGCCGTATTTTTTTACGAGCGGAAGTATTGTACGCATTGATTCTTCTTCGCCGTTTACGGAGTTTACTATTGCTTTTCCGTTGTATACACGCAAAGCGGCTTCAAGTACATCAGGAATGGTGCTGTCAAGCTGTAAAGGAACATCTGCAACAGACTGTATTGCCTTGACGGCTGTGATCATCATCTTTTTTTCGTCAATGCTCGGAAGTCCCACGTTTACGTCGAGTATATCAGCGCCGGCATTTATCTGTTCAATAGCCTGCCCCAGAATGTAGTCAATATCGTTATTTAAAAGAGCTTCCTTGAAGCGCTTTTTACCTGTAGGATTTATGCGCTCGCCTATTATACGCGGCTGATCTATAAACACGGTTTTTACAGGTGTACAGACTGCAGAAATCGCTGCCTGTTCAGGCAGAGTAAAGCTTTCGGGCATTTTAATGTTATCTTTTATAATTTTTATGAACTCAGGAGTTGTTCCGCAGCAGCCGCCTATAATATTTGCACCTGCAGAAACGACTTCATTCATATAGTGAAGAAATTCACCTGGTGAAATGTCATAAGTATTTGTGAGAGGATCAGGCAGTCCTGCGTTTGGCTTTACTATGAGAGGGAGAGATGTATATTTTCTGAGCTCCTGAACGATAGGAAGTATTTCCTTAGGACCGAGTGAGCAGTTAAGACCTATCGCATCTGCTCCGAGTCCTTCAAGTGTCATTGCCATCGAAGGAATGCAGCAGCCTGTGAATGTCCGCATATTTTCTTCAAATGTCATGGTGCAGAATACAGGAAGGCTAGAATTTTCCTTTGCGGCAAGAAGTCCTGCCTTAAGCTCATAGAGATCTGTCATTGTTTCAAAAACAATAAGATCTGATTCGCTGCCGGCAAGAATCTGTTCCTTGAATGTGTCATATGCCTCTTCAAATTTTAAATTTCCGGTTGGCTCGATAAGCTGTCCTATAGGCCCAATATCAAGAGCAACGAGGCTTTTTGTGCCTTCACACGCTTTTTTTGCATTTCTGACAGCTGCTTTTATTATTTCATCAGTGCTTTTGCCTGTCCCTGACATTTTGTAACGGTTTGCACCGAATGTATTTGTATAAACAATATCAGAGCCTGTCAGAATATAGCTTCTGTGTACAGAGGTGATAAGTTCAGGGTCTGAAAGGTTAAGAAGTTCGGGAATTCCGCCAAGCTCAAGTCCGTTTTCCTGAAGCTGTGTTCCCATTGCACCGTCTAAGAATATAAGCTTTTGTTTGATCCATGATTTAAAATCCACAGTTTGTTCCTTCCTTTCTGTAGCTGCATGATTTGTTGAGCGGGCAGCAGCAGCACCCTGTATTTTTCTGAGTAAGCTTCTGATCCGACAAGCCTATGACAGCGGTAACCGACTTCATTGGTATAAGAAGGTTACTGCTGTTTACTGTCATTCCGGTTCGTCTTGAAGCATCAGTAATTTCAAGAAATTCCTTTTGCGTATCCAGAGGAAAATCCCCGTATCCGGGACTGAAGCGTTTTGTCTGAAAGTACTGAGGAAATTTTGAATACACTTCTTCGCATGCTGTGTCGCATACCTGTTCAACAGCAGCACTTGAAAGCGCATCGTAAATAAGCGCTTCAGTAATGTTGCTTATTTGTGCAAGCCGTATTATTTTATCTGCCTGCTGTGAAAGTGTTGCACAAAGCAGCATGATTTTATCGCATTTGTGGAGATGTTTTTTTATGTCACTGCCGTGAAATATTACATGACTTCCGGACAGTTTGATATCACCGTCATCTGTTATTTCTTTTCCGAAAATTTTGTATACATATGACGGATTAAGAGCTTTTCGAAGAACAAGCTCGCATTTGTCTATCATTTTGCTGATGTTTTCATCAGGTAGATTTTTGCCGTATCTGAGGTATCTCAATGCTTCATTTTTATTTATCGGAGCCAGCTTCAAATAATATTCTCCTTTATCAGTTAATAGACCAGTTTATCGGCTCAATACCGTTTTCTTCAAGAAATTTATTTGCCTGTGAAAAATGTCTGCATCCGAAAAATCCGTTATATGCTGAAAGAGGGCTTGGGTGAGCGGCAGTCAGTACAAGATGCTGCTTGTTTGTAACAAGCTGAGCCTTTGATTTGGCATTTGCACCCCATAGTAAAAACACAGCCGGTTTTTCACGCTGATTTAGAAGAGAAATGACTTTGTCAGTGAACGTTTCCCAGCCAATATTTTTATGGCTGTTAGGCTGTGCCTGTTTTACTGTTAAAACCGTGTTCAGAAGAAGAACGCCTGACTTCGCCCAGTTTGTCAGCTCACCATGACTGTTGAGATTATTTATGCCGACATCAGAGTTTATTTCCTTGAAGATGTTTTTGAGTGACGGCGGAGGTGCGACACCCTTTTGTACGGAAAAACAGAGACCATGAGCCTGACCCGGACCATGATAAGGGTCCTGTCCTATAATAACGGCCTTTACGTCCGAATATGTTGTATATTTGAGGGCGTTGAAAATGTTATACATATCAGGGTATATAGTCTGGGTTTTATATTCCTTTATTAAAGTTTTTCTTAAATTTATATAATAGTCCTTTTGAAATTCATCGGCAAGCAGTGAATCCCATTCGTTATCAAGATTTATCATGTTTCCTCCAAAATATTTTTGAATTGCTCTTATATTTTTAAAGAATTCCGGAAGGAGTGATGCACATTCGTCATGCATTATGCCGGAAATAATTTCGGGCTTATGGTTGTACGGCAGTGAAAACATCTGCTGTACCGAATCGGCAGAGCCTGATTTACTGTCACTTACACCGTAAATAACACGGTCGATACGCGCGTTTATTATTGCACCGCAGCACATAGGACACGGTTCAAGAGTCACGTATATGTCGCAGTCCGGTAATCTCCATCCGCCGAGCTTCCGGCAGGCATTGTCTATTGCTATTATTTCAGCGTGAGCGAGGGCGTTTTTATCTGTTTCACGTCTGTTGTAGCCTTCACCGATAATTTCACCGGTTGAATGTCTGACTATTACCGCACCGACCGGTATTTCGCCGATAGCTGCGGCATATCCTGCAAGCTCAATGGCACGCTGCATATAGGTCTGCATATTTTTCGTTTCCTTAATATTATGGCATTATCCGCTGTATTGAAAAGCGGGTATTTTTGTAATTTTATATTTACAATTATAGAGATAATTATATCATAAAACTATTATAAAATTGTTAACAAATATATTTTTATAAAAATTCTGTGAGATGAAAAATTTAGTGGTAATATTTAATGATAACAAGTGTAGTATAGTAATTCCTTCTTATTATAATGAAGAGCTGTTGAAAATTAAAAGTTTATCAATTATCTCAGCTATTGTAAATATGCTGGCTTGACAACTGATAATTGACAGAAAACAAAAAAATGAAATGCAACTATATTAAACAATATGACATAACAGACTGCGCAACAGCCTGCATTTACAGTTAAGGGCGTCAGAAAAAACCAGAATACCCTTTTGTTTTTATTATACAAGGTATAGTTTAAAAGCTAACCTAAAAACTCTGATAGCACTTTACGTAGGTGTTATCGTGATATAGTATGATCTTTCAATTCTGTGTTGATTTTGATTGACTTTTTATTTGTCATTATGTATAATAATTTATAATAACTCAAACTTCGCAGGATGAATTTCACGGAACGGATGAATCCGTTCCCTACGAGGGTTACGCTCAATGTAGGGAACGCATTTATGCGTTCCGTTATGCTACGTGGTTTGTCGATTAAAAGCTAT